>NZ_JABXFH010000033.1:0-72144 GCF_013372745.1 Janthinobacterium sp. BJB401
GACAAGGCTCAATACGGATTATTCAGCACATCCATCGCGAAATACGTAAAAATCATGTCCGCGCCCGCGCGCTTGATGGCGCCCAGGGTTTCCTGCACCACGCGGCGCTCGTCGATGGCGCCCGCTTGCGCGGCGAACTTGATCATCGCATATTCTCCGCTGACCTGGTAGGCGCCGATCGGCAAACGGGTCACTTCGCGCAGGTCGCGGATGATGTCCAGATAAGCGCCGGCCGGTTTGACCATCAGCGCGTCGGCGCCTTCGGCTTCGTCGATCAAGGACTCGCGCACGGCTTCGCGGCGGTTCATCGGGTCCATCTGGTAGGTCTTGCGGTCGCCCTTCAGGGTGCTGCCGGCCGCGTCGCGGAACGGGCCATACAGGCCGGAGGCGAACTTGGTCGAATACGCCATCACGGGCGTGTCGTGGAAGCCGGCCGCATCCAACGCGCTGCGGATCGCCGCCACCTGGCCATCCATGGCGGCTGATGGCGCGATGATGTCGGCGCCCGCCTGGGCCGCGATGACGGCCTGCTTGCCCAGGTTGAGCACCGTGCTGTCATTGTCGACCGTGTCGCCATGCAGGATGCCGCAATGGCCGTGGTCCGTGTATTCGCAGAAGCAGGTGTCGGACATGACCACCATTTCCGGCACGGCGTCCTTGATGATGCGCGACATGCGGGCCACCAGGCCGTCCGGGTTCAGCGTGTCCGTGCCGTGGCTGTCCTTGTGGTGCGAAATGCCGAAGGTCATGACGGAGCGCAGGCCCGCGCGCGCGTAGCGCTCGATTTCCTGCGCCAGCTTCGCTTCGGGAATGCGGCGCACGCCGGGCATGGACTTGATGTCGATGAAATCGCTGCTGCCTTCGTCGACGAAGATCGGCAGGACCAGGTCGCGCGGATTGATTTCGGTTTCGCGGAACAGCTCGCGCAGTTGCGGGGTCGCGCGCAGGCGGCGCATGCGCGAAGTGGGGAATTGTGCTGGCATGGTAACTGGCTTCAGGTTGAGGACGCCCGCAAGTATACGCCGATCAAGGCGCTTGCGCCGGGCCGCCCGGCAAAAAAGCCGCGCAGGTCAAGAAACCCCGCCCCGCCCCGTCATTGCGCGTGCAGCAGGGCCGCCACTTGCCAGCGCATGTCGGCCGCCAGCTGCAGCAGCATGGCGCCGCGGCGGCGCGCGTCCGCCCGCTTTTTCGACGGCAGCAGCTCCAGCTCCGGCATCCGGCAAGGGCCGCAAGGCAGGCGGTAATTGCCGCCGCTGGTGGGCAGCGCATGCAATTCGCGCCACGCCAGGTCGTAATCGCACGAGATATGCCGGCGCCGGCGCCAGTTCAGCGCGATGCGGTTGGCGTTGCTGACCAGGTCAAGGTGGCCGCAGCCGAAAAAATCGCCGAGGTCGCGCAAGGCGGCCACCATCAGGTTTTTCGGCCGGCAGCCGTGCAGCGCCCGCGTGGCTTCCTTGACCGCCTGCGCGCCGGCCGGTGAGCGCAAGCCCTGCAAGGCGCCCAGCTGGATCACGGCGCCGTCGGGCCGGGGCCGGAACAGGAAACTGGCCAGGTACAACGGCACGCCGTCGCGCGTCAGGCGCAGACACAACTCCCCTTCGCGGTGGCTGTCGTGGATGGCCGTCAGCTGCAAGCGGTAGCTGGCGCCATCCTTGCCCTCGATGGCGGCCAGCACCAGCGCGCGGCGCGCCGCGTATTCCACCAGCGGCCGCGCGCCCGCCTGCCACAGGAAACGGTAATGCCCGCACAGCAGGTCCACCCGCGCCGCGCCGCCGAACTGGCGGCTGGCGTAGGGACGATAAATCTTGTACAGCAGGCTGGTATGGGCTTGCGCCAGCGCCGCCAGTCCCGGCGTCGCGGCAATGAACGCTTGCCAGCGCGCGCGCTGCACGGGAAAGACGATGGCGCCCAGCGCGGCCTTGATACGGTGGCCATGCTGGCGCAGTGGCGCCTGCTGCGGCGCGGCGTTGTCGCCGGTGGCGGTAAAAGTATGCATGCGAACGGCTCTACTGAAATGGACGCGGCGACGGCCGCGGGCAGCCCGGAACAGGCGGCTGCGCGCACGCAGCCGCTCCACGCCGGGTAGAGCCGATGATAGGGGGAGGCGAAAATGAAGGGGGTTACAAGTTGGTAATGTGCCGATACGCCACGCCGGCCATGCTAGCGCAGCAGCCGCAACCGCAGGCGCAAGCCCGGCGCCGCGTCCTCGATCTCCAGACTGCCGCCATGCAGGGCCGCGATGGCCGCCACGATGGACAAGCCCAGGCCATTGCCGGGCAAGTGGCGGCTCTTGTCGAGCCGGTAAAAGCGCTGCGTCAGCTTCGGCAGTTCTTCCTTTGGCACGCCGGGGCCATTGTCGCGCACGGCCAGCCAGCCGCCCTGCTCATCGCTGCCGGCCGACACTTCCACCGTGGCGCCTGGCCCCGCATACTTGATGGCGTTGTCAACCAGGCTGGCCAGCGCGCTGCCCAGCAGGTTGCGGTCGCCGCGCGCGGGCACGCCGTCGCCATACATCTGCACCAGCAGCACGCCCTGCTCGTCAGCCGTGGCTTCGTACATTTCCACGATGTCGGCGCCGATCTGCTGCAGGTCGATGTCGTCGAAATTCTCGGGGCGCATGCCCGATTCGGCCGCCGCGATCTGCAGCAGCTTGTCGAACACGCGCGTGAGGTCATCGATATCATCGATGGCCGCCTGCGCCGTCTGCGCATAGCCGGCCACGTCCTGCCGCTGGCGCAGGGCGCCATCGAGCTTGTTGCGGATGCGTCCCAGCGGCGTGCGCAAGTCGTGCGCGATGGCGTTCGACACGTGGCGCACGCCTTCCATCAAGTGTTCGATGCGGTCGAGCATGCGGTTGATGTCGCGGCTCAGCAAGCCGAATTCGTCTTCGCTGGCGACGGGAATGCGCCGGCTCAGGTCACCGGCCTCGATTTCGCCCGCCGTGCGGCGGATCTGCCCGATACGCGCTTCTAGCTGGCGGCGGAACAGCCACGCGCCCGCCACCACCAGCAAAATGGCCACCCCGCCGCCATAGGCCAGCGAGCGCAGCACCAGCGTGCGGATCGACTTGCCCTCTTCCATGTCGCGCCCGACGAACAGGCGCGCGCCACCATCGAGATCGCGGATCAGCATGCGCGCAGGCACCCGGCGTCCTTCGCGCGTGACGTCGCGGTGCAGCAGGCGGCCCACGGGGCTGCCCACGTCGGGCCAGGCCGACAGATTGCCCGCCACGCGGCGGCCATCGGCGCCCACCAGCAAAAAGATCTCCGTGTCGCTGTCTGTGCGGTCGGTCAGCAGATGAGCGATTTCCGCCGTCGTGCGGCTGCTGTCGCCCTGCTGGTACAGCGCGGCGAGGCGCTCCGAGAGCAAAGTCAGCTTGCGGTCCACGCTGCGATCGAGCACGCCGATGGTGCCGAAATAGAACACGGCGCAGACGATGCTGATCGAGACGACCACCAGCACGCCATAGCCAAGCGCCAGGCGGGCCGCGATCGAGCGGTGCCAGTTACGCACCGTCGATCACGCCAAGGGTGTAGCCGACGCCGCGCACCGTGTGGATCAGCGGCGGCGAGAATTCCTTGTCCACCTTGGTGCGCAAGCGGCTCACCTGCACGTCGATGACGTTGGTCTGCGGGTCGAAATGGTAGTCCCACACGGCTTCGAGCAGCATGGCGCGCGTGACGGACTGGCCCTGGTGGCGCATCAGGTATTCGAGCAGGCGAAATTCGCGCGGCTGCAGGGCGATCTGCCGGTTGGCGCGCGTCACGCGCATGGTGCGCATGTCGAGCACCAGGTCGGCCACCTGCAGCTGCGTCGCTTCGGGCACGGGCGCGGCGCGCCGCAGCAGCGCCTCGATGCGCGCCAGCAGTTCGGCGATGGCGAACGGTTTTGACAGGTAATCGTCGCCGCCGCTGCGCAGGCCGCGCACGCGCTCGTCGACGCTGGACAACGCCGACAGCACCAGCACGGGTGTATTGCGCCCCATGCCGCGCAGGCGCGCGACGATGGCCAGGCCGTCGATCTCGCCGGGCAGCAGGCGGTCGAGCACCAGCGCATCCCAGTCTTCGCCGCAGGCCAGGCGCATGCCGTCGATGCCATTGTCGCAAGCGGTGACGTCGTGGCCGGCCTCGCGCAGGCCGGCACAGATATAGCGGGAAGTTTCAGCTTCGTCTTCGATGACCAGGCAGCGCACGGGAGTTCCTTGTAAAGATCAGGTAGCAAATAGGCGCAGCATACGCCAGGCGCGCACCACTTGCCAGCCCCGCCGCGTGCGGCGCGCGATGGCAGGGTCAGGTACAATACAGCCTCGACAATGTTTGGCCGCGCCCGCGCGCGCATGCTGATGTGCGCATGTTTTCGGCGCCTTCCGGCTTGCCGCGGCCTGCAAACCACCACTGCCATTAACGAAGATCAGGCGCGCCTGGCGCACGCCACAAACCAATACTGCCATGAAATCGACCCACTCTCTCGCACTGGCGCTGGCCATGGCCATCAGCTGCGGCAGCGCCGCCGCAGACACAAAAGACACCAAGCAAAGCATGCTGTTCGATGAAATCCCCATCGGCAGCTGGAGCACTTCCGCCGAACTGGGCGCCATCACCACCTCGGGCAATACGGTCGGCACTTCCGTCACGGGCAAGATCGACGCGCGCCAGGAACTCGATGACTGGAGCAACCAGTACATCTTCAGCGGTTACTTCAAGGAAGACGAAACGACCAACGACGATGGCGAGAAAGTGCGCGAACGCTCGGCCGAACGCTTTTCCGCGTCCGCCAAGGCCGCCTACAAGCTGATGGCCGACCATGAAAAGCTGTTCGTGCTGGCCTCGCACGTCAACGACAAGTTCGGCGCCTACACCAAGTACTCGACGCTGGCCGTCGGTCATGGCTCGCGCTGGTACCAGTCGAGCGACAAGAGCGTCGACGTGGAAGTCGGTCCGGGCTATTTCAGCGGCACCAACGACGCGGGCGAATCGGAGCACGGCCTGACGGTGCGCGGCGCGGCCGCCATGAAGTGGAAAATCAGCCAGTCGGCCATGTTCACCCAGACGGTCAGCGTGGAACGGGGCACGTCGAACACCCACTCGATCGCCGAAACAGCCCTCAGCACGAAAATCAACGGCACCATGCAGATGAAAGCCGCCTTCAGCGCCCGCAACGACACGCGCGTACCGGACGATAAGAAGAACACGGATACGCAAACGTCGCTGACGCTGGTCTACTCGTTCTAAGGCGCACCCCCACATGCTGATGCCGATGCGGCGCCTGCGCGTATGCGCCCTGCTGTGCGCGGCGGCGCTCCTGAGCGGCTGCGCCGCCGTCACCGTCAGCGCGATCTCGCCGGCCGACTACCTGCAGCAGCGGCGCGGCGACATCCTCACCACGGGCAAACTCAGCGCCTCGGCCAGCGAGGTGCTGCGCATCATCGGCAGCGACATCGCCGCCTGCGAAGCCAATACGGGCAGCTGCCGCGCCGACCTGGCCCGCTCCGAGCTGCTCAGCGACGAGCAGCGCCTGGCCACCCTGTCCGAACTGTGGCTGGAAAGCGCGCTGGCGGAAGAAAAACAGGGCGGCCACCCGAGTGCGGAAACGCTGGCCGCCTGGCTCGAGTCGGCCCGCTACGCGTATGCCTATTTGTTCTACACGACGCGCACGCCGGGCCAGCGCGCCTTCGAGGAACGCCAGACGCAAATCCGCGACTACTATAACTATGCCGTGCAAAAGGCCGTCGGCAACTTGTTTCGCCACCGTGGCGAATACCGGCCCGACGGCCATGTAATCCGCGTCGCCGGCTGGCAGATCGACAGCGAATTGTCGGCCCTGCGCCTGCCCGATGACGGCACCCTGCCCGACGAACTGCTGCCGGCCACTTCGCTGTCGTTTTCCGGCCTGCGTAATGTGTACCGGCGCGACGGCTTCGGCGCCGACCTGGTGGCCGTCATGCCCAAGCCCAGGCCTTCGAAAGACGGCTATGTACCGTATCAGGAAACCCGCTTCCCTGTCGTCACGGCGCTGATCCGCTTCGACGGCAACAGCCTGCAGGAGGTATTGGCCACGCAGCAGCTGCTGGTGATGCTGGTCGACCCGACGCGCAGCGAATCGACGCGCATGGCGGGCCAGGAACTGCCCGTGGCCGCCAATTTCACGGCCGGCTATGGCCTGTGGCTGGCCCGTTCCGGCTTCGGCGTGCAGGCGCTGCGCACCCTGTTCGGCCGCGCCGACGGCATCTCGCGCCCGCAGGTGCACCTGATGCAGCCCTACGATCCGAACAAGCGCACCATCGTCATGCTGCACGGCCTGGCCAGCAGCCCGGAAGCGTGGATCAACGTGGCAAATGAACTGATGGGCGACGAACAGCTGCGCCGCCGCTACCAGATCTGGCAGGTGTACTACCCGAGCAATGCGCCGCTGGCGGCCAACAACGCCGCCATCCGCAAGGCGCTGAACGCGACCCTGGCGCAGTTCGACCCTTCGTCCAGGGCCGACGCGGCCAACGACATGGTCTTGATCGGCCACAGCATGGGCGGCGTACTGGCGCGCCTGATGGTCTCCGATGCCAGCAACACCCTGCTCGACGCCATCACGGAAGAATACAATTTGAAGGGCAAGAAAGCGGAAAAAGTGCGCGCCGGCCTGGCGCCCTACCTGAATTTCACGGCCATGCCGCAAGTAAACCGCGCCATCTTCATCGCCGCGCCGCACCGCGGCACCTCGTTCGCCAACCACAAGGTGGCGCGCTGGATCGCCAACCTGATCACTCTGCCCATCAACATGCTCGACCAGTTGTCCGACGCGGCTGGCAGCCTGGCGCAGCTCGACACGGGCAGCAGCGAACCGCTGCGCATCCCCAACAGCATCGATAATCTCAGCGACAAGGATCCGTTCGTGCGCCTGGTAGCCGACCTGCCCATCAGCCCGAACGTGCGCTACTACTCCATCATGGGCAACGACACGCCGGACCTGCCGCTGGCGGAATCGAGCGACGGCGTGGTGCCCTACGCCAGCGCCCACCTCGACGGCGCCCTGTCGGAAAAAGTCATCCCGTCGTGGCACAGCGTGCAGGAAAGTCCGCAGGCGATTCTGGAGATACGGCGGATTTTGCGCATGCCTGACACCTTGCCCTGATGCACCTGGCATTCTTTCCGCATGCCTTATCGCTGGATACGAAAGTTACATCGCATGATAAAGTTGCGAAACATGAGAATCTTGTATATGATGTGCTTTACCACGCTACTGCAAAGGAATCATCATGACAGCGCATCTGCATCACGATACTCTGGCGCCCGAGCTTCAGGCCTTAACGGATAGCGACCTGCGGCTGGTGGAACAATTCTCGCGCCTCGTGACCGCACAGCTCGACATACTGGCGCAAGGGCCCGAGCGCCCGCGCCTGATCGACCTGGCCACACGCGCGCTCCATGAGGCGCGCGCCTCGCTGGGCGCCGCGCCGCCGCTCACGCCGCTCCAGCTTCCCGTGTCAAAACTCAAGGTGTCCGATGTCATTGGACAAGGATGGGTGGAACTGTCGCAAGCGTCGCTGTATCGCGCGGTGGAAAACAATCGGTTTTATTGCGTGACGCCCAAAGGGCGCAGTATCGGCAAGGAATTTCCTGCGTGGCAATTTGTCCAGCCCGTACCGGAACTGATCGCGCCGGTACTGGCCATCCTTGCCGGCCAGCCCAGCAGTGAAATCCATGCCTTCTGGGTCAGTGGTGCAGACGAACTCAACGAACTGTCGCCTGCAGAGATGCTCGCTGGCAAATCGTTCGAGACGCGGGCCGAGATCCATCCAGGCCAGCAGGCGCTGCTGAATCTGCCGGCAAACGAGAGATTGCGCAAGGTGCTTGCGGTGGCGAAGTGGCAGCATAGGGGGATGGCTGACATCGTGGGTTAACATGCAACACGGACATACAACGTCCCCCGTCCCACCGGATATGGCTGCGCGCAGAATTATTGCGCAATATCGTCACCTTTCCAGCTGGCCAGGCCCTGATACGCGCAGCGTGGAACGTGGCATCCATCTGGCCGGCGAAAGTCGAACGCACCTACCGCTTCGGGCCGCCCGCCGAGCTGGCTGAGCGGGACGGTTTCCCCTATCACTGGGTCTATATCGCGGAAGATACCTGCACGGCAGCCTGGGAAGCCCAGCTTTGCCGCAACGACGTCACGCGCCCGGGCACCTTTTATATCGCGCATGGCGCGCAACAAGCGCTGATCGCGACCTTGTCATTCAGCACCCCGCTGCAATTGCTCGATCTGACAGGGCTTGCCGCCAGCCGGCTCGGTATTTTTGACCAATTGCGCAGCCCCGATCACGGCTGGTGCCAATGGCTGGGCTGGCAGCTGGATCAGATCATCGCACAGGAAGCCGGCGCGATTCACGGTTTCATGTATCCATCGCGCCGCCAGCCCGGCAAACTTGCGTATGCCATTTCATCGCGCCACATGGCAACCTTGGGCCAGACCATGGCGTGCTCACAACTGGCATTCGGCGACAGCGCTGCGTATGCACAGTTGCTGGCCGATCACCTGCGCGTGGACCCGCCCTGATCTGAGATTCCCTATACCGGCTCGCGCCACTTGTCCTTGATCTCCAGCATGGCCGGCAATTGTTCCACGAACAGCGCCAGCAGCTCAGGGTCGAAGTGCGTGCCGCTGTCGCGCTGCATGGTGGCGATGGCTTCGTCGATGGTCCAGGCACGCTTGTACGGGCGTTCGCTGGTGAGGGCGTCGAAGACGTCGGCGATGGCGACGATGCGGCCCTCATGCGGGATTTCCTCGCCTTTCAAGCCTTGCGGATAGCCGCTGCCATCCCATTTCTCGTGGTGCGTCAGGGCGATGGTGCGCGCCATTTTCAGCAGGCCGCTTGCGTGCTCGCCGATGATGGCCGCGCCGATTTCCGCGTGGCGGCGCATGACTTGCCACTCGTCCGCATCGAGCTTGCCCGGCTTTTGCAGGATGGCGTCGGGGATGCCGATCTTGCCCACGTCGTGCATGGGCGCCGCGTTCAGCAAATCTTCCGCTCTGGCCGCGCTGTAGCCGGCCGCCAGCGCCAGCTGGCGCGCGTAATAGCTCATGCGGATGACGTGCATGCCCGTCTCGTTGTCCTTGTACTCCGCCGCCTGGCCCAGGGTCTGGATCACCTGCAGGCGCGAGCGGCGCAATTCCTCGGCGTCGACCAGCGACAGATGCGTGCGCACGCGGGCGCGCACGATGGGCGGGCTGACGGGTTTCGTGATGTAGTCGACGGCGCCGGCGTCAAAGCCGTCCGCCTCGTCTTTCACGTCGCACAGGGCCGTCACAAAAATGACGGGGATGGACGCGGTGGCCGGCATGGCCTTCAATTGCCGGCACACTTCATAGCCCGTCATGGCGGGCATCATGATGTCGAGCAGGATCAGTTCGACGGGATTGTTCTGCGCCAGTTCCAGCGCCTTCTCGCCATCCTTGGCATACAGCAGGCGGTAATCGTCCTGCAAAATCTGGCGCAGCACCTGCAGATTCGTCGCTTCATCGTCGACCAGCAGCAGGATCGGTTTATCTTCGTGTAATGTCATCGTTAGCCCAATATCAGGAAAGGTCGGCCGGCGCTGGCGTTTCCAGCCACGCCAGCAGCTGGCGCAGCACGCCCGCGGCGCGCGCAAATTCAAAGTCGTCGATGGCGCTGGCCAGCGCCTGCAGGCGCGGCTGCTGGCCGTGCGGCGCCAGCATGGCGGCGATCTGCGCCATCAGGGCGTCGTCCAGTTGCCCGCCTTCCAGGCTGGCGATGGCTTGCCGCAGCAAGGCGCCCGCGGCGGAGGCATCGAGGGGCGCGCCGGCAGTCGGCGCACCTACGGCCACGGCCGGCAACCCCGCCTCTTCCAGCTCGCCGGCCAGCGCCATGAAGGCGGCCGCCAGCTGCACCAGCAATTGCGTCACCGGCAGCTGGCGCGCGATGGCTTGCTCGATGCGTCCCAGCAGGCTTTCGACCTGCACCAGGCACAGGTTGCCCGCCGCGCCCTTGATACGGTGCAGCAGATGGCCGGCCACGCTGACGCCGCCGCGCTCCAGTTCCGCCGCCAGCATGGCGGCGCAATCGCCATTGGCCTGCACGAAACGGCCAATCGCGCGCTGCAAGGCTTCGCGTCCGCCCCACAGGGCGATGCCGCGCTGCCAGTCGACCTGGCCGGACGCCACTCTCGCCGCCGCGCCCGATGCCGACGGCGGCATGGCCACGGCGATATCGAGCAGGCGGGCGATTTCCGCCGTCAGCTTGTGCATTTCCAGCGGCTTCGAAGCAAAGCCGTTCATGCCGGCCGTCTGCGCGGCGCGCCGGTCCTGTTCCAGCACGCTGGCCGTCAGGGCGATGATGGGCGTCACCTTGAGGCCCTGTTCGCGCTCGAACACGCGGATCAAACGCGCCGCTTCCAGGCCATCCATGCGCGGCATCTGCACGTCCATCAGGACGATGTCGAAACTGCCCTTGCTGAACTCGCGCACGGCGCTCTCGCCATCGCTGGCGGCGATCACCTGGTGGCCGGCCGCGCCCAGGCTGATCAAGAGCAGCTCCACGTTCTGCGGCACGTCGTCGGCCGCCAGGATGCGCAGCGGCGGCAGGGCCACCACCGGTTGCTCGCTGCGGCGCGCCACGGCCTTGCCCGGCGCCAGCGGCAGCAGTACGTGGAACACGCTGCCCACGCCCAGGGTGCTTTCCACCGTGATGGTGCCCCCCATCAGTTCGACCAGCTGCAGAGAAATCGTCGTGCCCAGGCCCGTGCCGCCAAAGCGCCGGCTCATCGAGGAATCGGCTTGCGTAAACGGCGCAAAGATTTTGTCCAGGCGGTCGGCAGGAATGCCGATGCCCGTGTCATGCACGGCGATATGCACCTGCTCGCCCTGCATGCCGACGGCCACGCGCACATGGCCCACTTCCGTGAACTTGACGGCGTTACCGATCAAGTTCGTCAGCACCTGCTGCACCCGGCGCGCGTCGCCCAGGAAGAACTGGCCCATGCCGGGATCGACGTCGACATGCAGCACCAGGTCGCGCGCCTGCGCCGTGACGCGCAGCGACGCGGCCACGTGATCGACCAGGTCGGGCAGCGAAAAGTCCACCAGTTCCAGTTCGGTGGCGCCCTTTTCCAGCTTGGCCATATCGAGGATGTCGTTGAGCAGTTCCAGCAGCGAGCGGGCCGACTGGCGCACCGTGCCCAGATGGCGGCGCTGCAGGCTGTCCAGGGCCGTGCCCAGCAGCACTTCCGTGAAGCCGATGATGGCGTTCATCGGCGTGCGGATTTCATGGCTCATGTTGGCCAGGAAGCTGGTCTTCGATTCGGCGGCCAGTTCGGCGCGGTCTTTTGCCGCACGCAGGTTTTCCTGCATGGCGCGCCGTTCGCTCACGTCGGTGGCCAGCTTGACCACCTTGAACGGCTTGCCGTCCGTGTTGAAGATCGGGTTGTACGAGGCCTGTATCCACACTTCGCCGCCATCCTTGCCGATGCGCTTGTACTCGCCCGTGTTGAATTCACCCTGCGCCAGGTGCTGCCAGAACGCGATGTAATCGGGCGAGGTTACATAACCCGGTTCGCAGAAGATGCTGTGGTGCAGGCCCAGCACGTCGTCGAGCCGGTAGCCGACCAGGTCGAGGAAGTTCTCGTTGGCCGCCAGGATGCGCCCCTGCAAGTCAAACTCGGCGACGGCCGTCGCGCGCGAGATGGCAGTCACCTTGCCTTCGTATTCGGCGTTGCGCAATTCGCTTTCCGTGATATCGAGGATGACGCCGTCGATCCAGCGCACCACGCCGTCGTTATCGAGCACGGGGCCGCTGCTTTCGCGCACCCAGCGCTCGCGCCCGTCGCGGTGCATCATGCGGTAGACGTTCTCGAAATCGCGCTTTTCGCCGGCCGCCTGCACGCAGGTGTCGTTGACGCGCTGGCGGTCGTCAGGGTGCACGAGTTCGAACAGGCGCACGCGCCCCTCGATGAAGTCCTGCGGCATCCAGCCCGTCAAATTGAAAACGGCGTCGCTGATGAAGATCATCTTCCATTCGGGCGCGAAGCTGCAGTGGAAGGACACGCCCGGGATATTGCGGATCAGAGTGCGGTACTGGCGCTCGCTGTCCTTGAGCGCCTGCTCCATGCTGCGCGACGAGCGCATGTCCGTGACGAACGCCACGAACAGGGGCTGGCCCGGCGTGTCGATCTTGCCGATCGCCACGCGCATGGGCAGCACCGTGCCATCCTTGTGGCAGCCATCGAGTTCGCGTCCGCTGTCGAGGATGCGCGAGGCGCCCGTTTCCAGGTAGTCGCGCAGATAGCCCTGGTACTCGGCCGCGTCGGCCGGCTGCAGCAGCACGCTGGCGTCGCGCCCCACGATGTCCGCTTCGCGCCAGCCGAACAGGCTTTCCGCGGCGGGATTGAAGGAGCGCACCTTGCCCTGTCCATCGATGGTGATCAAGCCGTCGGCCGCCGTATCGACGATGGCGCGCAGGCGCGATTCGCTGGCGCTGGCGTGGCGCAGCAGCTGGCGGTAGCGCAGCAAGCCATTCGCGGCGGCCACGAAGACGGTCAGGGTGACGGTGATCAGGGCCACGGCCAGGGCCACGAACGACGCTTGCACCGTGATCGTGTTGTCGCCAACCGTGGGCGTGCCGGAAAAACGCGCCGCCAGCATGCCCGTGTAATGCATGCCGGAAATGGCCAACCCCATGACGACGCTGCTGACCAGCAAGGACGCCAGGGGACTGAGGCGCAAACGCATGGCGCTCAGGCCGAAGCGTATCCACAGGGCCAGCATGGCCATGACGACCGCCACCACCAGCGACAGGGCGAACAGCCACGGCTGGTAATGCAGGGTCAGCGACGTCTGCATGGCGGCCATGCCGCTGTAATGCATGGAACCGATGCCCACGCCGACGAGCACGCCGCCCACCACCAGCTGGCGCCAGTTGATGCTCGGACGCGCCAGCATGTGCAGCGCCACCCACGAGGCGGCCACGCCGGGCAGCATGGACAGCAAGGTCAGGCTGGGGTCGAAGGACACGCGCGTGCAGATGTCGAAGGCCAGCATGCCGATGAAGTGCATCGACCAGATGCCGCCGCCCAGCGCGATGGCGCCCGTGATGATGGCCGTCTGGCGCTGGAAGCCGCGCTCGCTGCTGCGCGCCATGCCGGCAATCTGCAGGGCCATGAACGAGGCAAAGATGGCGATGCCGATGGAAAACAGCACCAGCCACGCATTGTGCGTGCCATAGATGTACTGCATGGTATCGGTCGATACGGCAAAGATGGAACTCAGCATACTGTCGTGAACTCAATAGAGTGAAACGTGACGTCGCAAAACATGACGGCGCACCGCGCGCGCCGGCGCCACGCTTTTTACTAAAGCGGCAACACAGCGGAAAAGACAACGGTAGCAGTCGACCAGGGCAAGGCTCGGTCATCACGCCCGCGCCTGCCGCGCGGGGGAAAGGTGCTTTTTACAGAGGGAAAAAGCGGAATGCGTACGAACTCTGGCGCGGATGGCTGGCCGCCAGCGTGACGATGATTTTTAAAGAGCCATGAGTATAGTTGCTTTGCGAACATATTCATAGGACTTCAGCAATATTATGGCAAGAAAGGCAATATTCCGAGGTCGCCATGCGACAGCGTTCGTCTGTTCAGGCTGGCGGCCACTGCGCGCGTATCGCGGCAGATGCCTGATAAGTGGGACCGGCCCGCACGGCCACAGGGATACCGGCCAGCGTACAGCGGTCGCTTAGCTCGTCGGTGATCTGCCGCAAGGACCAGCGCTGCGGCACGGGCAGATCCATGCCCACCACGCGGATCAGCGGACAGTCGCCGAGGGTCGTGTGCAGCAGCAGCTCCACGCGCGCCATCGGCGGCCCGCCGCGATAGACATTCACCGCGCCCGCGTAGGTCACTACCTCGAGCGCGCGGATCTGCCGCGGCGCCAGTTGCAGCACCTTGTCATGGCCAGGCAGGCGCCGCGCCACCCGGCGCAGCAGCAGGCCGGCGTCGTTGATCTTGACATGAAAAGACAGCGCGGGGCCAGTCAGCACCAACAGGCCGACGATCCATGCGGCCAGCGCCGGCAGGAGCAGCAGCACTGCCTCGCCCGCGTACGCCGCATCGCGCCAGACGGCTTGTCCGACAAAGGCGAGGATCAGGGCGCAGCCGCCCAGCAGCACGCTGCGCCACAGCACGGGACGCAGATTGGCCAGCATCGCCGCTTGCGCGCTGGCATCGTCGGCGGCCGCAAAGCGTATCCATTCCGCGCGCGCCGGCTTGAATCGCCTGGCGGGAATGCCGCTCAAGTATGCTGCGCCAGCATGCCGCGGAACCACGCCAGTTGCTCGCGCGTCAGGTAATTGGCGCCGTCGCCATGCAGGATGACGATTTCGATCTCGGCCGGAATCGAGGCGACCAATTGCGCACCCGTGACGGGAATCTTCGGAAAGGCGATGCCGGCCAGGAAGGCCAGGTCTTCCGCCACCGTGACGCACTGGCGCTCGGGATTGGGCGACGGCACGAGGAACAGGTCGATCTGCTCGCTTTGCCCGCCGATCACGACGTGCAGTTGCGCGGCCAGCAGTTCAGGCAGGATCAGCTCGATGTTATTCTCGGCGCGCGATTGCTGGAAGGCGCTTTTCAGGGGTGTGAGGACTGGGATGGCGGTCATGGCAAAGGGGAAAGATAAAGACGGCGGCAGTGTAGCAGAGGCGCCCGCACGGGCGCGCTCTGCTGGCGCAGCCGCTACATCTTGTAGTTCAGCGAGACAAGCACGCTGCGCGGCGCGCCGTGGCGTTCCAGCCCGCCCGACCAGGAATAGCCGAGCGCCTGGTAGTAGCGGCGGTCGAGCACGTTATCGATGTTCACGCGCAGCTGCAACTGCTCATTGATGCGATAGCCGGCCGTCAGCCCGACGATGGCGTAGCCGCCCTGCCGCGTCAGGTAAGCCGTATCGCGGCGGTAGATCTTGTCCTGCGCGTACACGGAGGCACCCACATTCCATGGCGCCAGGCTGCCGCTCAGCTGCACGTTCGTGTACAGCTTGAACAATTGCTTCGGTTCATCGGTGGCGATGCGCTGGCCGATGTTGGCGGCCACGCTGTCCTTCGTGTACTTGGCCAGCACATAGGTGTAGCCTCCCGAAATCTGCCAGCCCGGCAATGGCGAGCCCGACAATTGCAAGTCGACGCCTTCGCTTTGCACTTGCCCGGCCGCGCGGGCGCAATAGATGGGGCCGCCCGTGGGGCAATTGACTTCATCGGTCATGGCGCGGTTGTTTTGCCGGATGCGGAACAAGGCGCCGCTGGCGTTGAGCCTGCCGCCAAAATATTCTCCCTTGACGCCCACTTCCAGGTTGGTGCCGCTCAACGGCGGCAAGGTACTGCCTTTGACATCGAGCACGCTTTGCGGCTCGAAAATCTGCGTGCCGCTCGCATACATGGAGTGGTGCTGGTCCAGATCGTAGACGAGGCCAGCGTACGGCGTAAATTTCGCGTTCTCCGTCAGGCTGCGGCGCCACGTCGGATTGGTGGCATACCAGCCCGTGACATCCTGCGCATACCAGCCGAAGCGCCCGCCCAGCACCAGGCGCAGCGGATCGGCCAGGCTGAAGTTGCCGGCCGCGTACAGGCCCTTCTCGTCCGTCTTGCGGCCCCAGTTGTACGGCTCAAATGGCGCGCCGTTCATGCGGTAGGCGCGCGGATTCCAGCGGCGGATATCGATCACGCGCGTTTGCGCGCCTTCCCAGCTCTGGGCCGCGTCCGAATCGTCATGGCGGTAGCTGGCGCCGACGATGACGTCATGCTGGCGGCCGAACCAGGTGACGGGGCCGCTCAAGCGCCAGTCCGCCACCACTTGCTTCGTGCCGTACTTCCAGCCCGTTTCCGACTGTTCCAGCAGATACGTTTCGCCAGCGACGCGGCTGTTGGTGGTATTGCGCGTGTCCGACGAGGCGTCGATATGCGTGATGGCAAAGCGGCTGCGCCAGCCCTTCTCCAGCTTTGTTTCCAGGTCGGCGAAGACGACGTTGTTGTCGCGTTTCTGGAAGGAATCAGCATTGTTCAGGAAAGTCGAGCGGGGCAAGTCCATGTGACGGCCGTCAAGCAAGGTCGGCAAGCCGACGAACACGCCGTCTGTGCGGCTGTGCTGGCGCGAAAAACCGATGCCGGCCGTGGTCGATGGCGTCAGGTCCGCCTCGACGATCGCATACACGGTGCTGTTCTTGTTGTTGACCACGTCCACAAAACTATCGCTGTCGCGCAGGCTGGCCGCCACGCGCCCGCGCACGCTGCCCGAGTCGTTCAGCGCATTGCTGGCGTCCACCGTCAATTGCCGGTCCTTCCAGCTGCCCAGGTGAATGGAGGCGTCCAGCAAAGGCGTGGCCGTGGGACGCTTGCGCACCATGTTGATGCTGCCAGACGGCGCGCCCGCCCCTTCCATCAGGCCAGTGGCGCCGCGCACCACTTCCACGCGGTCGTACATCAGCATGTCGGCGGAGACGTTGCGCTCATTGAAATCCGTGACGTCGAGCGGCAAGCCATCGACATTCACGTGGCTCAAGGCGAAGCCGCGCGCGAAATACCTGGTTTCCTGGTCGGACACGCCCTGCGTCTTGCCATAGATGCCGGGTGTGGCGCGCGCCACGTCCTGCAGGGTGGTCAGATCGAAATCTTCCATTTGCTGGCGCGAAATGACGTTCACCGTTTGCGGCGTGTGGCGCTGCGACAGGTTCAAGCCTGTGGCCGTCGACATATTCCTCGACGTGTATAGCCCCGTGCCTTCCGTGGCGCGGTCGGCTTCGGCGCTGACGACGACGGCCGGCATGCTGGCCAGGCCGCCATCGGCCGTGCTGGCATTGATCTTGCGCAGCAGGTAATTGCCATTGCCACCATCCGTCACTTCGAGGCCGCTGCCTTGCAGCAGTTTTTGCAGGCCGGCCGTGACACCATGGCGCCCCTGCAAGCCCGGCGTCGCCATGCCGTCGAGCGCCACGCCCTGGGTGGACAGATTGATCCCGGCGGCGATGGCAAACGCGGGCAACGCATCGCGCAGGCTGCCGGCGGGGATATGATAGTCGCGCGCGGTGACGGCCGGGGCGGACTCGGCGGCCAGCGCCATTTGCGGCAAGCCGGCGCCGGCGGCGCCCACGGCGAGGAACAGAACCAGCGCGGCGCGCACGGCGCCGGTGGTGGGATGGAGCGTCATGCGTGCCGTTGTCAAACTGCGGTGCTGCAAAGCCATGTAAAGCCCTTTCGATGGTTCGGATTGTTCGTTCTCTATCTTGTATGACGAAGCAATCCGCAAAAAGGGACAGGCAAGAAGTAAATTGGAGCACGTCGGCTTACGCCCTACGGGCTAAGCCGACCTACCATACCCGACAGGCGTAGGTCGGCTTAGCGGGGCAAGGCCACGCGTAATCCGACCAGCTCAAGCCGCCTCGACACTGATCCAGTAGCGCGTGCGGCGCGCCAGCCGGATCGGCAGGGAGCGCTGCAGCAAGAGCAGGATGTTGTCCGGGTCGTTCAGCTGGAAGATACCGTCCACGGGCATGGCGGCCAGCGCGGGATCGCAGCGCAGCACGCCATAGCGGTAGCGCGCCACCTGTTCCAGCACCTCGCCAAGCGGCATGCGCTCGGCGATCAGCACGCCCCGCAGCCAGGCATCCGCATGCGGTGACAGTGGCGTCAAGGCGGAAACGGCGACGTCGTCGAAACTGCCCTGCCGGCCCGCATCGACCCTGTGCAAGGTCTCGGGCGCCTGCGATGGCGCGATCTCGACGGCCCCCTCGCTGACGCTGACCTCGGTGCGCGGCGCCAGCACAGTACCGCGCTGGCGCACGCTGAAATGCGTGCCCAGCGCGCGCACGGCGCCATTGCTGCTGCGCACGAGAAACGGACGCGCCGGCACGGCCCTGTCGTGCGCCGTGGCAACATGAAGTTCACCCGCATGCAAGTCCACCAGTCGCGCCGCGGCGTCAAAACGCACGTCGATGGCCGTGTCCGTATTGAGCACCAGCTGCGTGCCGTCGGGTAATGTCATGTGGCGGATTTCGCCCCTGGCCGTGCGGATGCCGGCGCGCCACGCTTGCCAGGGCGCCGACTGGCTGGCCAGCCACAGGGCCGGCCCGGCCGCGATCAGCCCCGCCAGGCCGTAGAGCACGGCGCGCCGCTGCGGCGACGGCACCGCCGCGTCCGCCGCCTGGCGCAGGGCGGGCGGCACGCTGGCCAGGGTGCTGCACACCAGTTCGGCCCGCTGCCAGGCCGTTTCATGCGCGGGATCGCTGGCGCGCCAGGCCTGGAACGCTTGCTGCTCGTCTGGGGTCAAGGCGCCCCCGTGCAGGCGCACCAGCCATTGCGCCGCCGCGCGTGCGGCGCGGGGATCGATGGCGCTCACAGGATCAGCAGGATGCAGCGCTCGAACGCCTGCACCATGTAGCGCTTGATGCTGCGCTCGCTCACGGCCAGGCGCCGGGCGATTTCCCCGTAGCCGAGGCCGTCAACGTGGGCCAACAGGAAGGCGCTGCGTACCGGCGGCGGCAAGCCGTCGAGCATGGCATCGATGCGCTGCAGGGCTTCGCGCACGAGCAGCCGTTCTTCCGGCGACTGCATCAGCAATTCAGGCTGCTGCGCCAGCGTTTCCAGCCAGGCCTGCTCCAGCGACAGGCGCCGGTAATGATCGATCAGCAGGCGCTGCGCCACGGTCGTCAGATAGGCGCGCGGTTCGCGCAAGGCTTGCCGGTTCTCCGGCGGCGCCGTCAGCAGGCGCACGAAGGTATCGTGTGCCAGGTCGGCCGCATGGTCGGCGCACTGCAGCTTGGCGCGCAGCCAGCGCATCAGCCAGCCATGGTGGTGGCTGTAAATGCCGGCTATCGACTCGCTGGACTGCGCAATGTTCACTGGGACTCCGATGCGCGCAAGGCAAGGCGCGGCTAATTGATAATAATTCTCATTATCACAAATCATTGCCTATGGCGTCAATGCCGATGCCTGCCTCTCCCTGGAAACTGTTGTTTCAGCGTGGCGGCAATCTTCTAGCGGTTGATGTACAAGCTCTTCATCACCATGCCGCCGCGCATTTTCTTCGCGCCCGGCGCCAGCCCAGCCGGACAAGCGCCCTGGAACACGGCCGCCAGTTCCGTGCGCTGCACTTCGCTCTTGCCATTGACTTGCACGGTGGTGTCGGCGCTCAGGGTATATGCCTTGGCCAGGTCGCCCTTGAAGGTGACGGCCAGCCTGGCGTCCGGACAGCTGGATTGAAAATGGTAACTATCGCCCTGGCGGCTGTGCGACTCGATCTTGCATTCCTGTTCGAAATCGGACCACAGGTCGTCGTCGATCAGCCGGTCGCGCGCGTGGTCGACGCAGATTTCCCAGGAAAATGGCGAGGTGGCGGGCGTCACCTTCCACAGTCCGGTGGCGCGCTGCAGGCGCTGCGCCGGCTCGGCCGCCGAAGCGAACGTGGCCGTGGACAGGGCAAGGATGGTCATCAAAAACAGGGGCGCGCTGCGCTGCATGGGCATTCCTCAGCTAAAAACTTGACTATAGCAAAGAGGAACGCGTGCAGGCCACACGCTTAGCCGTGCATCTCGGGCCTTGCGGCCAGCACGAAGGGAATGGCGAAAGGACCCAGAAACACCACCAGGACGGCACGGATGGCCGTTATTCGCAAGGCGCGGCGTTTGGCGATGAAGAGGCAAGCGAAGGCCGACATCGACCAGATCAAGGCAGGCAAGTACTCGGTCATCATGAACTCCGGATGCGCCCTGGAGGGCAGGAAGCCATGCTGACACGGAAATGTGGCGACCGCAATGGCAGATTGGGCATCTGCCATTGCGGCGGGTGGCCAAGCGCCTGTTTTTCAGCCATTCTTAAGGCTGCAGGCGACTGGCGGCGGGCGAGACGGTCAGTGCTGGCCGATCTTCATGATTTTCAGTGCATTCGTGCCGCCGACCTTGCCCATCGGCTCGCCCCAGGTCAGCACGACCGTGTCGCCCTTGGCCACGACTTTATGCTCGACCAGCAAATCTTCCGCCTGCTGCAAGACCTTGTCGCGGTCGGTGCCGGACGTCAGTTCCAGGGTGCTGACGTTGCGGTACAGGGCCAGCTTGCGGCGCGTGCCCACGCTCGGGGTCAGGGCGACGATGGGGATGTCGATGTTGCAACGGCTCATCCATAGTGCCGTCGAACCCGATTCCGTCAGGGTGGCAATCGCTTTGACGCGCAAATGGTGGGCCGTAAACAGGGCGCCGTAGGCGATCGACTGGTCGATGCGCGAGAACGTGGCGTTGAGGAAATCGGCGTCCAGCTTGCAAGTGTCCCATTTCTCCGCGTCCAGGCAGATGGCGGCCATCGCTTCCACCGTTTCGATCGGATAACGCCCCGACGCCGTTTCCGCCGACGTCATGACGGCATCCGTGCCGTCGAGCACGGCATTGGCCACGTCGGACACTTCCGCGCGGGTCGGCACGGCGTTGACGATCATCGATTCCATCATCTGCGTGGCCGTGATCGCCAGTTTATTTGACGCGCGCGCCATCTTGATCATGCGTTTTTGCAAGGCCGGCACGGCCGCATTGCCCACTTCCACGGCCAGGTCGCCGCGGGCCACCATGATGCCGTCGGAGGCGTCGAGAATTTCTTGCAGCGCAGGAATGGCTTCCGCGCGTTCGATCTTGGCGATCATCATCGGCTTGTGGTCCCACGCTTCGCCGGCGATATTGGCCAGCTGGCGCGCCATGACCATGTCGGTGGCGTTTTTCGGGAAGGACACGGCCACGTAATCGGCCTGGAAGCTCATCGCCGTTTTCACGTCTTCCATATCCTTGGCCGTCAGCGCTGGCGCGGACAAGCCGCCGCCCTGGCGGTTGATACCCTTGTTGTTCGACAACTCGCCACCGATCTTGACGGTGGTGTGGATTTCGCTGCCGACGACTTTGTCGACCGTCAGCACGATCAGGCCGTCATTGAGCAGCAATACGTCGGCGGCGCGCAAGTCGCGCGGCAATTCCTTGTAGTCGAGGCCGCAGCGCTCGAGATTGCCCAGTTCACCGTTTTCGCCCCATTTCGCGTCGAGGATGAACTTGGCGCCGTTTTCCAGGAAAATCTTGCCTTCTTCAAACTTGCCGACGCGAATCTTCGGGCCTTGCAAGTCGGCCATGATGGCCACTTCGCGGCCGCACAGGGCAGCCGCTTCGCGCACCATGCGGGCGCGGTCGATATGGTCTTGCGCCTTGCCATGCGAAAAGTTCAGGCGCACGACGTCGACGCCGGCCTTGAACATGCGGACCAGGGTGTCGATATCGTTCGAAGCGGGGCCGATGGTGGAAACGATCTTGGTGGCGCGTTGCTGTACTTGCATGGTCATGGTTGCTGCTTTCTAAAATAAGTTGCTACAAGGGCCAGCCTTGTGGGCCGGCCGTCCTGGTGCGCTGGATCAGCGGTACTACGTTCTTACTTGGCCGCCATCAGGGCGACCGTGGTGTCCAACATGCGGTTCGAGAAGCCCCACTCGTTGTCGTACCACGACGACACTTTCACGAGGCGGCCCGAAACCTTGGTCAGGGTCGAATCGAAGTTCGACGAAGCCGGGTTGTGGTTGAAATCGATGGAAACGAGCGGTTCCGTCTGGTACGTCAAAATACCCTGCAAAGCGCCTTCCGACGCCGTTTTCAGCAAGGCGTTGACTTCCTCGACGCTGGTTTCGCGCTTGGCGATGAAGGACAGGTCGACCAGCGACACGTTGATCGTCGGCACGCGGATGGCAAAGCCATCGAGCTTGCCATTCAGTTCCGGCAAGACGAGGCCGACGGCGGCCGCCGCCCCCGTCTTGGTGGGAATCATCGAATGCGTGGCCGAGCGGGCGCGGCGCAAGTCTTCATGCATCACGTCAGACAAGACCTGGTCATTCGTGTAGGCGTGCACGGTGGTCATCAGGCCCGATTCGATGCCGATGGCGTCGTTGAGGGGTTTGACCAATGGCGCCAGGCAATTCGTCGTGCACGAAGCGTTGGAAATGACGGTATCCGCGGCTTTCAGCACGTGCTGGTTGACGCCGAACACGATGGTGGCGTCCACATCCTTGCCGCCCGGTGCGGAAATGATGACTTTTTTCGCCCCGCCCTTCAAATGGGCTGACGCTTTTTCCTTGGTCGTGAAGAAACCCGTGCATTCGAGCACCACATCGACACCAAGTTCGCCCCACGGTATCAGGGCCGGGTCGCGCTGCGCGAAGACGCGGATGCGGTCGCCATTGACGAGCATGTTTTCGCCATCGATGGTGACGACGCCGGGAAACTTGCCGTGCACCGTGTCGTAGCGCGTCAGATGGGCATTCGACTTGGCGTCGCCCAGGTCATTGATGGCGACGATTTCGATATCCTGTTGCTTGCCGCCTTCATAAAACGCGCGCAAGACGTTGCGGCCGATGCGGCCATAGCCATTGATGGCAACTTTGATGGTCATGCTGTCTCCTTGATGTTTTCTGCTGAGTTCGTAAAGCCACCCAGAGTGCAAAGCTGGGGTCAGACCCGCCGGGTCTGACCCCGGATTTTCGGCGGGTCTGCCCTAAAAATTAACCGCTATTCCGCAATCCCGCCGCAATCCCATTGATCGACAAATGAATCCCCGTGCGCGCCGCCGCATCCTGCTTGCCCTCACGGAAGCGTTTCAACAGCTCCACCTGCACGTGATTGAGCGGATCGATATACGGGAAACGGTTGCGTATGGACCGCTGCATCAGCGGATTAGCTTGCTGCAACTCTTCCTGGCCCGTGATCAGTTTCAAGGCGTCGAGGGTGGCCGCGTATTCGGCACGGATGCGCGTGAAGATGGCCTCGCGCAATACTTTATCCTTGACGAGTTCCGCATACTTGCCGGCAATGGCGATGTCGCTCTTGGCCAGCACCATATCCATGTTCGACAGCAAGGACGTGAAGAAGGGCCAGTCCGTGTACATGCCGCGCAGCACGTCCGCACCATCGGCGGGATGGGCTGCCAGGTAGGCTTGCACCGCGGAACCGAAACCAAACCAGCCCGGCAGCATCAAGCGGCATTGCGCCCAGCTCAACACCCAGGGAATGGCGCGCAAATCCTCGATGGACGTGGATTTCTTGCGCGAGGCGGGACGGCTGCCGATATTCAGGGCGGCAATTTCCGCGATCACCGTCGATTCCCAGAAATACTGTTCAAACCCTTCCGTGCCGTAGACGAGGTCGCGGTAGGCGTTCAGGGCCGTGCCGGACAGCTCTTCCATCGCGGCCAGGTGGCCAGCGCCGGCCGACGCCTTCGGCTGCAGCTGTGCCTGCGGCAACAGGGTCGACTGGATGGTGGCAGCCACCAGCACTTCCAGGTTGCGGCGCCCCACTTCCGGGTTTGCATACTTGGCCGTGATGACTTCGCCCTGCTCCGTCAGGCGGATCTGTCCCTGCACGGCCCCCGCCGGCTGGGCCAGGATGGCTTCATAGCTGGGTCCGCCGCCACGGCCCACGGAACCGCCGCGGCCGTGGAACAGGCGCAGCTTGATCTGGTATTGCTTGAAGACCGTCACCAGCTCGATCTCGGCCTTGTAGAGTTCCCAGCCGGACGTCAAAAAGCCGCCGTCCTTGTTGCTGTCCGAATAGCCGAGCATGACTTCCTGCTGGTCCGCGCGCGATTCGAGCAAGCCACGGTAGAACGGCAAGCCGAAGGCGCGCGCCATGATGGCGGGGCCGGCGCGCAAGTCGTCGATGGTTTCAAACAGGGGAATGATGTTGACGTCCACTTCGCGGCTGTCCTGGCGCAGCAAGCCCACTTCTTTCAGCAGCAAAGCCACTTCCAGCAAGTCCGAGACGCTGGCCGCCTTGGAGATGATGCAGTTCGGCACCGATTCACGGCCGTATTTGACGTGCGCTTCGCGTACGGCGCGGAAGATGTCGAGTTCGGACGTCGTTTCTTCCGAGTATTGCGCATACGGCGACGTCAGCAGGCGTGGCGATTCCAGTTCGGCCAGCAGCAAGCTGATGCGCCGCTCTTCGTCGAGGTCCAGGTAGACCAGGCCCGGCTGGGCGCCCGCGAAAAGTTCGCCCACGACGCGCTCGTGCACGTCGGAATTCTGGCGCAAGTCCAGCGGCGCCAGCGAAAAGCCGAAAACCTTGACGGCGCGGCGCAGCTGGCGCAGCCGGCCCCGTGCCAGTGCGCGCAAGCCATTGCTGACGAGCGAATGCTGGACCACGTCCAGGTCGGCCAGCAGTTCGGCAGCCGCCGCATAGGGCTGCACGCCGTCGGCTTGCTTGCCTTTGCCGGAGAGAACCACGCGCGTGGCGTCCAGGCGCGCATGAATGCCGTGCAAGGCGCGGCGGTACGGCTCGTCCACGCGGTGCGGCGACGCATCGGCCGAGCGTTCGGCCAGCGCGCGCAGCGGCTCGCTGCAGGCGTTCAGTATTTGCGCCAGCGACAGCTGCGATGCGAGCTTGCGCAATTCACCGAGGTAAAAATCGAGTACTTTGTCGGCCTGCGTTTGCAGGGTGCTGCGCAGGATGTCGGCCGTGACGAACGGGTTGCCGTCGCGGTCGCCGCCTATCCAGCTGCCGACTTTCATGAAATTGGGCAATTCCGCATCTTCCCAGCGGGCATCGCGCTGGGCCAGCATGGTTTCCAGCGAGGAATACAATTTCGGCAATTCGCGCAGGATGGTATGGTCGTAGAACGACAGGCCATTGGCCACTTCATCCATGACCGACAGCTTGCTCGTGCGCAGCAAACGCGTCTGCCACAGGGTGACGATGCCGCGGCCCAGCGCTTCTTCGTTTTGCTCCGCCTCTTCCGGCGTCATTTGCACGCGGTCGCGCTCGCTCAACAGGCGGGCAATGGCCATCTGGCAATTCTGGATGCTCTTGCGCTGCACTTCCGTCGGGTGCGCCGTGAAGACGGGGCTGACGAACGCATCTTCAAAGAAGGTTTCCAGCGCATCGGCCTTGCCCGCGTCAAACACATTGCCGACGGCATGGCTGAGGCTACCCTGGCGCGGCGGCGAGCCGGCGATCAAATGGGCGCGCGTGCGGCGGATGTGATGCTGGTCTTCCGCGATATTGGCCAGCAGCGAGAAATAGCTGAAAGCGCGCGTCAATTGTGTGGTTTCTTCCTGCGACAGCGCTTGCAGCGCGTCCGACAGTTGCGCGCGCGCCGCTTCATCATTGTCGCGGCGGAAACGGATGGCCAGCTGGCGCACATGTTCGATGCGCTCGAAGGCGGGATCGCCCAGGTGGTTGCGGATGGCGTCGCCCAGCAGACGGCCCAGCTGGCGGATATCGCTGCTCAGCAGCTCGTCTTTCACTTCATTCATTTGCATGGTATGTATTTCCTGGGGCGGCCACGGCGGCACCGCACAGATTGCGTAGTTCGCGCTTCCCGGCCCGGGAAACGCCCATCGTCGAATTTGTAGTAAATTTACCTTATTGCTTCACCATCCTCTTGATTTCCATCAAAAAAAATCCTACCCAAAGGGCTTACAAGGGCTTACGAGCTGTTTGCCATGGCAACAATATGAAAATTTACTACGCATTTAAGCGAAAGGCAATCAACTTTTGTCTTTCGAGGCTGAAAAGTGACGGCGCAACACACACGGCCGGCACTCTCCTGTATGCTGCGGTTGAAACAAGGATGTAATCCACATCTTATGAACGATACCCCATGCGACTGACTGCCTATACCGACTACACCCTGCGCACCCTGATGTACCTGGGCGTGCACCGCGACCGCCTCGTGACCATCCAGGACATCGCCGACCTGCATTCCATCTCGAAGAATCACTTGATGAAGGTGGTGCACCAGCTGGGCCTGTCAGGCATCGTGGAAACGGTGCGCGGGAGAAATGGCGGCCTGCGCCTGGCGCGCGACCCGGCCGAGATCAATATCGGCACCGTTGTGCGCGAGACGGAAAGTGATTTTTTCATGGCGGAATGTTTTAACAAGGAAAGCAATACCTGCCCGCTCACACCAGATTGCCTGCTGAAGGCCAAGCTGGGCCAGGCCACGGCCGCCTTCCTGGCCGTGCTCGACACGGTGACCCTGGCGTCGATACTCGAAGCGACGCCGGGCGCGCCCGCGCTGGCGGCGGGCGTGATTCCCCTGCGCGTGGCAAAGTAAGCGCGCAAAAACAACAATGCCCGGCGAACCGGGCATTGTTTCTTTCAGCAACTCCTCTACATCAATGCGCGCTGGCGCCTGCCGCGCCGATGCCCGTTTCCGAACGCATTTGCTGCGCTTCGTAGCCGGCGCGGTCGATGCGCGCGCGGGGGCTCTTGTCGAGCACCGAGAACAGCCAGATGCCAACGAAGCCGGCCGTCATCGAGAACAGCGCCGGCGAGGCATACGGGAACAGCGCTTCGCCATGGCCGAGCACGTCGACCCACACGGACTTCGACACCACCGTCAGCGCGACGGCCGTGATCAAGCCGAGGAAGCCGCCGATGGTGGCGCCCCGCGTGGTGCAATCCTTCCACAGCACCGACATAAACAGCACGGGGAAGTTGGCCGAAGCGGCAATCGCGAAAGCCAGCGAGACCATGAAGGCGATGTTCTGCTTTTCAAAGGCGATACCGAGCACCACGGCGATGATGCCCAGCACGATCGTCGTCACGCGCGACACTTTCAGTTCGTTGGCGCCCGTCGCCTTGCCCTTCTTGATGACGGTCGCATACAGATCGTGCGACACGGCCGACGCGCCCGACAGGGTCAATCCCGCCACGACGGCGAGGATGGTGGCGAACGCGACCGCCGACATGAAGCCGAGGAAGACGTTGCCGCCCACGGCCTTGGCCAGATGCACGGCCGCCATGTTGTTACCGCCCAGCAGCTTGCCGGCGGCATCCTTGAACTCGGGATTCGTGCTCACCAGCACGATGGCGCCAAAACCGATGATGAAGGTCAGAATGTAGAAATAGGCGATCCAGGTGGTGGCCCAGAACACGGATTTGCGCGCTTCCTTGGCGCTCGGCACCGTGAAGAAACGCATCAGGATGTGCGGCAAGCCGGCCGTGCCGAACATCAGCGCCATGCCGAAGGAGATGGCCGAGATCGGATCCTTGATGAAACTGCCAGGACCCATGATGGCTTCCTTGGTGGCGTGCACGTCCACCGACTTGGCGAACAGCGCTTCCGGGCTGAAGTTAAATTGCGCCAACACGGCCACGGCCATAAAGGTGGCGCCGCCCAGCAGCATCACGGCCTTGATGATCTGCACCCAGGTGGTGGCCGTCATGCCGCCAAACAGCACGTAAATCATCATCAAGGTACCGACCAGGACGACGGCGATCCAGTACTCGAGGCCGAACAGCAGCTTGATCAGCTGGCCCGCGCCCACCATCTGCGCGATCAGGTAAAACGCCACCACGACGAGCGTGCCGGAAGCGGAAAAGATGCGGATCGGCGCCTGCTTGAAGCGGTAGGCGGCCACGTCGGCAAACGTGTAGCGGCCCAGGTTGCGCAGGCGCTCGGCCATCAAAAAGGTGATGATGGGCCAGCCGACGAGGAAGCCGATGGCATAGATCAGGCCATCGTAGCCGTTCAAAAAGACGGCGGCGGAAATGCCGAGGAACGATGCTGCCGACATATAGTCGCCGGCAATCGCCAGGCCGTTCTGGAAGCCCGTGATGCCGCCGCCGGCCGTGTAGAAATCGGAAGCCGACTTGGTCTTCGCGGCCGCCCACTTGGTGATGAACAAGGTAAAAATGACGAAGGCGGCGAACATGATGATCGCCGTCCAGTTGGTCGGTTGCTTGACTGCCTGGCCCAGGTCGGCGCCGGCCGCGAACGCGGCGTTGCTGGCACCGAGCAAGGCCAAGGTGCTCAGACAGGACACGCCGCGCAGCACATGCTTGGCGGCGCTCATGCCTGCACCCGTGCCTGGATAGCGCTGGTCAGGTCGTCGAATTGCTTGTTGGCGCGGCGCACATAGATGCCGGTGACCAGCACGGTAAACACGATGACGAACAGGCCGATCGGCATGCCCCAGGTCATCACGCCGGCGCCCGTTTTCGTGGCCAGAAATTCCTTGTTAAAGGCGATGAGCAGGATGTAGCCGTAATACACCAGCATCATCAGGCCCGTCAGCGCCCAGCCGAAGCGGGAACGCACCTTGACCAGCTGATGATAGCTGGGGTCGCCCTTGATTTTTTGAACCAGATCGTCATGCATTGTGTTGCCTCCTGTTATGTAAAAGCGTGCTCTTTTGTGCGAGCTTGGATTCACAGTACAGCGCGAGACTTACCCGCCCCTTACGGCAGCGTTTTTTCTCGCAGGGACAACACAAGGCAGGCAGAAAATCAGTTCAAGGCGGCAGCCGGTCCGAAGAATTCATGGTGCGTCTGCTGTTCCGGCACGCCCAGCTCGCGCAGGTATTGCTTGACGGCCCGCATGAATGGCTGCGGCCCCAGGAAATAGGCATCGACGTCGCGCGAGACCGGCAGCCAGTGATTCAGCTGCTCCTTATTCAGCAAGCCGACGGCGTCCGGCGCGTCGTGTTCACCACCATGTTCCGCGTAGCAGTAAAAGCGCTGCAACTGCGGGTGCTGCGCGGCCAGCTCGTCGATCTGCGCGCGGAACGCGTGCACGCCGTGGTGGCGCGCCGCGTGGATGAAATGCACGGGACGCTTGCCGCGCAGGGCCGCCGTCAGCATGGCCAGGGTCGGGGTGATGCCCACGCCGCCGCTGATCAGCACCAGCGGCTTGTCGCTATCGGTCAGCACGAAGTCGCCCGATGGCGGCGTCAGCTGCACCGTGTCGCCCGCCTGCACATGATCGTGGAAGAATGTCGACACCTTGCCGCCCGCTTCGCGCTTGACGCTGATGCGGTAGGTCTGGCCATTGCTGGCGGCCGACAAGGAATACTGGCGGCGCATGGGCACGCCATCGACCGTGGCCACCACGCCGATGTACTGGCCTGGCGCAAAGTCAAGCACGGGCTGGCCATCGGCGGGCGCCAGCAGGAAGGAGGTGATCTCTTCGCTTTCCACCGTCTTGCTTTTCACCAGAAAATCGCGCGCGCCGCTCCAGCCGCCCGGCGCGGCCGCCTGCGCCTTGTAGATGCGCCCTTCTTCGCCAGCCAAAATATCTGCCAGCTGGCCATACGCCGCGCCCCAGGCATCGATGACGGCGTCGCTGGCCACTTCTACACCCAGCACTTCGCGGATCGCCTGCAGCAGGCTGGCGCCGACCAGCGGATAGTGCTCGGCGCGAATTTGCAGGGCCACGTGCTTGTTGACGATGATCGACACGAGGTCACCGAGCGCATCGAGTTGATCGATATGTTTGGCATACATCAGCACGCCATTGGCCAGTGCGCGCTGCTGGTCGCCGCTGTGCTGGTGCGCCTGGTTAAAGTATGGCAGCACTTCGGGATGGTCGCGGAACAGGTTCTTGTAAAAGTGGCGCGTCAGCGCTTCGCCGCCCTGCTCGAGGATGGGGACGGTGGCCGTGATGATGGCGCGTTGTTCTTGGGTCAGCATGTGGAACTCCTGTGAGAATGTAAGTAGAATGTAAGTAATCGGTCTAGGCCAGCGTCTCTACGGCTGGATATAACTCATGGTCTTCGCGCCGCATGCGCTGGAACAGCGCGTGCAGGACGGTATTGGCTTCGCTGCGGAAGGCTTCCGGTTCCGCTTCCAGGCGCACTGGCGTATTCCAGCGGCCGGCGAAATCGAGGTAGGCGCCGGCGATGCCGTGCATTTCGTTTTCGTACTGGCGTCCCAGTTGTGCCACCTTGGCCACGCCGGACGCTTGCGCGGCCGGATACAGGTAACGCTGCTCGACGGCCAGGTGCAGCTTGATCAAGCCGCTCATGGCGATGATCTGTTCGGCAATGGCCTGTGCCTGCGCGGCCACACCGCCGCGCGCCAGCTGGCGCAAGTCGTCGATGGCGGCCAGGATGTCCAGGTGCTGCTGTTTGAATTTGTCGATATTCATGGCGTGTTTCTCTTGTTGAGTGTTGCCAGTGTAGCGGAATTCGCTTAAACATGCAAATTACATGCATCTTTAAATGGCCAGTATTTCATACTGACATGGCCACTATGTGCGGCATGGAACACAAGCTGCGGCCATGTCTGCCTATAATTTCTTCATCACAGCGCGGGCCCGTTTGCGGCCGTGCCGCAACCCCCACTCCAGCCAAGGATCAGCATGAAAAACAAAACGGGCACGGGCCAGGCGCAGCAACTGGCCGGCATCATCAACGAACACCACACGGAACTGCTGGACGGCTGGATGGCCGGCCTGATCGCCCGCCTGGTGCGGCGCGACAAGATCGCCGAAAACGAGCTGCGCCAGCAGGCATCGCAATTGCTGCCGCTGCTGGCGGGCGCGCTGGAAAGCGGCGACTCGTTCGATCTCGAAGGCGGCGCCTGGGACGATACGCGCCAGCTGCTCGCTGAAATATCGCAGTCGCGCGTGCGCCAGGGCTATTCGCCGATCGACACGGCCAGCTTCATGTTCGCCCTCAAGGAGCCGCTGTTCGGCTACCTGCGCAAGGCGATCACGGCGCAGCCGGACCAGCTGGGCGACGCCATCGTCAGCACCAGCAAACTGTTCGACGAGCTGGGCCTGCTGACCATCGCCATCTACCAGAAGGCGCGCGAACAGGTGATCCTGCGCCAGCAGCAGGAATTGCTGGAGCTGTCCACGCCCGTGGTGCAGCTGTGGCAAAACGTGCTGGCCCTGCCCCTGATCGGCACCCTCGACAGCGCGCGCACGCAGGTGGTGATGGAAAGCCTGCTGCAAAAGATTGTCGATACGGGCGCCCTGATCGCCATCATCGACATCACCGGCGTGCCCACCGTCGACACCCTGGTGGCGCAGCACCTGCTGAAAACCATCGCCGCCGCGCGCCTGATGGGCGCCGACTGCATCATCAGCGGCATCCGCCCGCAGATCGCGCAAACCATCGTGCACCTGGGCGTCAACCTGGAAGACGTGATGACCAAGGCCACCTTGGCCGACGCTTTCGTCGTGGCCCTGAAACGCACGGGCTCCAGCATCACCTACCAGCAGCAACCACACTGAGGCGCCTATGGAAAGAATCCCCATTTTACGCATGGGCCGCCTGCTGCTGGTGACGATACAGGTGGACATGCATGACCGCCTGGCGATGACCTTGCAGGACGACCTGACCACCCGCATCGTGACGGACCGCGCCACGGGCGTGCTGATCGACATTTCCGCACTCGACATCGTCGACTCCTTCATCGGCCGCATGATCAGCAACACGGCGGCGATGGCGAAGATCCTCGATGCGCACACCGTCGTCGTCGGCATGCAGCCGGCCGTCGCCATCACCCTGGTGGAGCTGGGGCTGACCCTGGACGGCGTGAGCACGGCGCTCAACGTGGAGCGGGGCATCAAGATGCTCGAACGGGGCGGCGCATGCGCATGACGGGGGCGCCATGCTAGGCGCGCAGGCACAGGCAGGAATGCAACAGGCGCAGCAGATCCTGCCCCTGCACAGCGACGAAGACGTCGTGCGGCTGCGCAAGCAGGTACGCGACAGCATGGTCGCCATGGGATTTGGCCTGATCGAACAGACCAAGATCATCACGGCGGCCAGCGAACTGGCGCGCAATACCCTGCGCTACGGCGGCGGCGGCGAAGCGCGCATCGCGCGTGTCTGCGATGGCGGGCGGCAGGGACTGGAACTGCGCTTTGTCGATGCGGGACCGGGCATCGACGATATCCCCCTGGCGCTGACCGATGGCTACACCAGCGGCGGCGGACTGGGACTGGGGCTGGGCGGCGCCAAGCGCCTGGCCGACGCATTTCACATCGACACGGCGCCCGGCGCGGGCACCACCGTCACCATCGCGAAATGGAAGCTGTTTTGAACCACATCGAGCAAGCCCCTGACATAGCCAGGCAACGCAGTTTTCCCATCAGCGAACCGAGCGAAATCGCCGCGGCCCGCCGCGCCGGCAATGAACTGGCGCGGCGCATCGGTTTCGACGACGTGCGCACGGGCCAGCTGGCCATCATCATCAGCGAGGCGGCGACCAACATCGTCAAGCACGCGCAACGCGGCGAGATCCTGCTGCGCAAGGTGCTGCGCGGCGGCACCAGCGGCATCGAGGTGCTGGCCATCGACAACGGCCCCGGCATGGGCAATGTACGCCAGCACATGGCCGATGGCCATTCCACCACGGGCACCTATGGCGTGGGCCTGGGCGCGATACGCCGCCTGGGCCAGGAATTCGACCTGTACACGGCGCCCGGCAAGGGCACGGTGCTGATGGTGGTGGTCTGGGGGCAGCACGCCAGCAGCGCCATTCCCGCCCATCCGAACTGGCAGGTCGGCGCCGTGTGCCTGCCGCTGCCCTCGGAACAGGTGTGCGGCGACGCCTGGAACGTGGTCTGCGAAGGCCATGAACTGAGCTTGCTGGTGGCCGATGGGCTGGGTCACGGCCCGCTGGCGGCGCGCGCCTCGGAACGCGCCAGCGCCTTGCTGGAAACTGACACACCCGGCTTGCCGCCCCTGCCCGCCCCCTTCATCGAACTGGCCCACGGCGCCCTGCGCACCACGCGCGGCGCGGCCCTGGCGGTGGCGCACATCGACAGCGCGCGCCGCGAATTGCGCTATGCGGGCGTGGGCAACATCGCCGCCTGCGCCTTCGATGCGCAGCAGCGCCGGCATCTGCTGTCGCACAACGGCATCGTCGGCAGCAACCTGCGCAAGGTGCAGGAATTCTGCTATCCGTGGCAGCTGGGCGCGACTTTGATCATGCACTCGGACGGCTTGCACACGCGCTGGGACCTGGAACAGTATCCTGGCCTGGCGCATTGCCACCCCAGCCTCGTCGCCGCCGTACTGTACCGCGATTTTGCGCGCGGGCGCGACGACGTCACGGTGGTGGTGCTGCGCGAACACGAGGAGCACCTGCCGGCCGGTGCGGAAAGGAGCGAAACAACATGACGCAACGCATATTGACGGCCCATATCGGCAGCGAACTCGATGTGGTGGGAGCGCGCCAGCGCGCGCGGCAGATCGCCGCCCTGTGCGGCTTCGGCGTGCAGGACCAGGTGCGCATCGCCACGGCCGTGTCGGAACTGGCGCGCAACGTCTACAACTACGCCGGCAGCGGCAAGGTGCATTTCGCCATCGATGGCCAGACGGCGCCGCAGGTACTCAGCATCCGCATCGAGGACCAGGGCCCCGGCATCGCGCAGCTCGACCGCATATTCGCCGGCACCTACCGCTCGCCGACGGGCATGGGCCTGGGCATCCTGGGCGCACAGCGCCTGATGGACCGCTGCCATATCCACAGCACGCCGGGCGACGGCACGCACATCACGCTGCACAAGCTGTTTCCGCGCGACGCGCCCCTGCTCGACGGGAGCATGATCGGCACGCTGTCCGGCAGCCTGCAGGCGCTGCCCTCGGATATCACGCTGTCCGAAGTGCAGCAGCAGAACCGCGAACTATTGACCACCCTGGCCGAACTGAAGACGCGCCAGGACGACCTGCTGCAACTGACGCGCGAACTGGAAGACACCAACCGTGGCGTGGTGGCGCTGTTCGCGGAACTCGATGAAAAAGCCGACCACCTGCGCCGCGCCGACCAGATGAAATCGCGCTTCCTGTCGAACATGAGCCATGAATTCCGCACGCCGCTCAGCTCCATCCGCGCCCTGTCCAAGCTGCTGCTCGACCGCATCGACGGCGAGCTGTCCGAGGAACAGGAAAAGCAGGTGCTGTTCATCCTGCAAAGCGCCGTCAGCCTGAGCGATCTGGTGAACGACCTGCTGGACCTGGCCAAGATCGAGGCGGGCAAGGTCGACGTGCACGCCAACAGTTTCCAGGTGGCCGACCTGTTCAGCGCCCTGCGCGGCATGCTGCGCCCGCTGCTGGTGTCCGAGTCGCTCAGCCTGACCTTCATCGATCCCGACCCGGCGCTGCACATCCACACGGATGAAGGCAAGCTGTCGCAGATCCTGCGCAACTTCATCGCCAACGCCCTGAAGTTCACGGAAGCGGGCGCCATCATCGTCAGCGCCACGAGCTTGCCGGAGCAGGATGCCATCCGCTTTTCCGTCTCCGACACGGGCCTGGGCATCGCCGCCGAAGACGTGCAGCTGATCTTCGAGGAATTCAGCCAGGTGGAAAACCACATGCAGCGCAAGGTCAAGGGCACGGGCCTGGGCCTGCCCCTGTGCCGCAACCTGGCCACCCTGCTCAATGGCACGGTGAGCGTGGAAAGCACGCCTGGCGAGGGCTCGCTGTTTTCCGTCGTCCTGCCCACCAGCTACCATGCGCCCGAAGGCAGCCTGCCGCCCAGCGCGCCGGCCAACGACAATGGCAACGACCAGCGCATCGGCGTGCTGGTGGTGGAAGACAATCCGCCCGTGCGCCTGCTGTATGAAAAATTTTTGGCCGGCAGCGAATTTCGCGTCGTTCCCGCGCGCAGCGTGCGCGAGGCGCAGGAGCGCTGGGAACAGCAGCGTCCCGCCGCCGTCATCCTCGACATCATGCTGCACGGCGAAACGGCCTGGCACTGGCTGGCCGAGCTGAAAAACGATCCGCTGCGGCGCCAGGTGCCCGTCATCGTCGCCACCGAAATCGACGACGTGCGCAAGGGCCTGGCCCTGGGCGCCGACGCCTACTACGTCAAGCCGCTGTCGCGCCAGCAATTGCTGGCGACCCTGCGCGCGCTGATCGGCAATACACACCACCGGCAAGAGCCGGTTCCGCCGCAAGGCACAACCACCTGGGACAATGCGCATGCTACCGGATAACAACAGCGATGCTCTGATCCTGAACGTCGATGACAGCGATGGCGCACGCTACGCCAAGTCGCGCATCCTCAAACGCGCCGGCTTCAAGGTCATCGAAGCCTCGAACGGAGGCGACGCGCTGCTGCGCGCCCGCCAGGACCGCCCGAACCTGATCCTCCTCGACGTCAAGCTGCCCGACATCAACGGCCTGGAAGTGTGCCGCCAATTGAAGGGCGGCGCCGAGACCAACACCATCCTGGTGCTGCAGACGTCCGCTTCCTGCATCGGCTCGGCCGACAAGATCCGCGCCCTCGATGGCGGCGCCGACAACTACCTGGTCGAGCCGATCGAGGCCGATGAACTGATCGCCAACGTCAAGGCGCTGCTGCGCCTGGGCCGCGTGGAGCGCGCGCTGCGCGACGTGGACCGCCGCAAGGATGAATTCCTGGCCACCCTGGCGCACGAATTGCGCAACCCGCTGGGCCCCATCCGCACGGCGCTGGCCCTGCTGTGCAAGCTCGACCCCGTCGTGCCGGCCGTGCAGGACAATGCGCGCCGCACCATCGGCCGCCACACGGACCACCTGGTGCGCCTGGTGGACGACCTGCTTGACGTGTCGCGCATCTCGCAGGGCAAGATCTCGCTGCAATGGGAAAGCGTGAGCCTGGCCAGCGTCATCCGCAGCGCGCTGGAGACGAGTTCGCACAGCGTCGAAGCGCGCGGCCATGCGCTGGACGTGAACCTGCCCAAGGAAGAACTGTGGGTCTGCGGCGACGCCGTGCGCCTGTCGCAGATCGTCGCCAACCTGCTGCTCAACGCGGCCAAGTTCACGGCGCCGGGCGGGCGCATCGCCATCACCGCCGCGCGCGAAGGCGACAATGTGCGCATCCGCCTCAGCGACAACGGCATCGGCATCGCCGCCGCCAATATCGACAGCATCTTCGGCCTGTTCGAGCAAAGCGGCCACTCGCCCGACCGGGTGCAGGACGGCCTGGGCATCGGCCTGTCGCTGGTGCGCAATCTGGTGACCTTGCACGGCGGCCAGGTCAGCGTGCACAGCCCCGGCGTGGGACTGGGCAGCACCTTCGAAGTCATCCTGCCGCTCGACGCCAACCTGCCGCAGCCGGCCGCGCCGGTGCCGGAAGCGGCCACCGGCGGCAGCCAGCGCATCCTCGTCGTCGACGACAACTGCGATGCGGCCGACACCCTGGCCGAACTGCTGGAAATGTACGGCCACACGGTGCGCACGGCCTACACGGGCACGCAAGCGACCGAGCGCACCCTGGAATTCAAGCCCGACATCGTCTTTCTCGACATCGGCCTGCCCGACATGAGCGGCTACGACGTGGCCGTCAAAATGCGCCAGCTGCCGATACCGCAGCAATTCCTGCTCGTCGCGCTGACCGGCTATGGCCAGGAACACGACCGGCAGGCGGCCCTGGCGTCGGGTTTCAATGAACACTTTGCCAAACCCGTCGATTTCGGCAAGCTGGCCATGCTGGGATTGCATATCGCGCCCTGAGCGCGATGGCGGGGATGGCGGCTGCGCGTTGCCAGGGCGTCCGCTATAATCGGCGGCCGCCTCACCTCTGGAACCATCACATGAAAACCCGCACGCCGCTGCTGCGCATCACCATGATACTGGGCGCCCTGCACGCCCTGCTCGGCTGGCTGCTGCTGCCGGCCCTGCCCGTCGGCCTGGCCGGCTGGCTGCTGGGCGGCGCCGTCTTGCTGGCCTCGACCATGCTCATGCCGATGACCATCTTCGCCCGCGCCGTCACCAACGATGCGCGCCTGGCCGACCGCCTGAGCTGGGCCGGCTCGCTATGCATGGGCTTTTTTTCCTCGCTGTTCGTGCTCACCGTGCTGCGCGAACTCACCCTGCTGATTCCCGCCGCCCGCACGCACGCGCAGGCGTCCGCCGTGGCCGTCCTCGTTCTGGCGCTGCTGGCCACCGCCGTCGGTTTCATCAACGCCCGCAGGGTGGCGCGCGTGCGCGAAGTGACGGTGCCCATCGCCGGCCTGCCGGCCGCCTTACAGGGTTTGACCATCGTGCAACTGAGCGACATCCACGTGGGCGCCACCATCAAGCGCGCCTACGTGGAAGCCATCGTCGCGCGCGCCAACGGCCTGCGGGCCGACATCGTCGCCATCACGGGCGACGTGGTCGACGGCACGGTGGCGCAACTGGGCAGCCATACGGCGCCGCTGGGCGAGCTGCGCGCGCGCCACGGCGTCTTCCTCGTGACGGGCAACCACGAATACTATTCAGGTGCAGCACCGTGGGTGGCGGAGTTCCGCCGCCTGGGCTTGCGCGTACTGATGAACGAACATGCGGTCCTTGAACACGACGGCGCGCGCCTGGCGCTGGCCGGCGTCACCGATTTCAATGCGGGCAGTTTCGACCCTGCCCAGAAAAGCGACCCGCAAGCGGCCATCGCCGGCGCACCGGCCGATCTCCCCCGCATACTGCTGGCGCACCAGCCGCGCAGCGCGCCCGAGGCCGAAGCGGCCGGCTACGATCTGCAATTGTCGGGCCATACGCACGGCGGCCAGTTCTGGCCCTGGAACCTGTTCGTGCCGCTGCAGCAGCCGTATGTGGCGGGACTGCACCGGCAAGGCCGCTTGTGGATTTATGTGAGCCGCGGCACCGGTTACTGGGGCCCGCCGAAACGCATCGGCGCGCCAGCGGAGATTACGAGACTGAGGCTGGTGGCAGCGTAAGCGTTACTCCGCGCAACTGGTCATCCACGCCTCGAAACGCGCCACCACGGCCGGCGGATTCAATCGTGCCATGGCGCCTTCCACGGCTTCGCTGTCGCTGACCTCGAACAGCAGTACGAAATCGTCGCGCTGCACTCCCGCGCCAAAACAGCCTTCGCCATCGAGCTGCGCCAGCGCCGCGATGCAGGCCTCGAACACGCCGCTGCGGAGGGTGCTGAAATCGACGTCGAACGGCAAGTCGCGGTGCGCCTGCAGCAGCAAACGGTAGGCGCTGTCGAAATACGCGACCCCGTCCTCAAACGCCCATTCGGCCGGATTCCACAACATCTCTTCGCCGTATTCCGAGGCGGCCAGCGCTTCGCGGCTGTTGGCCGCCGGGCCGATGGTCATGGCGCTGTCGTCGCTGACCAGCGCGAAAGCGTCGATGTGCTGGCCGGGATGGGCACGGCGCACGGCAGCGACAGCCCGGCGCGCGGCGTCCGCCACCAGGGTTTGCAGCAACGCGAAATCGAAGATGGCAGGGTCGACGAGCATGGCGCGCGCCAGCGTATAGCCTTCGTCGAGGGCGGCCTGGCAATGCGCCACATACGCGGCCTGCGCTTCGGCTACGCTGGCATACTGCGTGCGCGTCTCCTCGCCCCAGGTCATGGCCGCACCGGCGGCTGTCCACACGGTGGTGCCGAAGACACGCACTTCCCGGAAGCGGGTGGGTACATCGCCATCAAAGGTGTAAAACAGGCTGTAATTGTCAGGCATAAGATTTTTCATTATTTAATCGGGCCGTATCTGCGCGGCGAAATCACGCTGGCGGAACTGCTCCAGCAAGAAATCGACGAACACGCGCGTCTTCGCGGGCAGCAGTTTCTTGCTGGGATAGTACACGGACAGGGGGCCGGAATCGGCGTGCCAGCCGGGCAGCAAGCGGACCAGGGCGCCGCTGCGCAAGTGGGCCAGCGCGTGCGGCATGGGCAGCAGCGCCACGCCGACGCCCAGGATGGCCGCCTGCGCCATCGCTTCCGGATCGTCGAAGATGGCGCGCGGCCGGCATTCGGCCACGCCTTCGCCGCCGGAACCATCGCGCAGTATCCAGCTGCGCAATCTGCCGCTGCCGGCCGAGCGGCGCGCCACGCCGTCGAAGTGCGCCAGGTCCAACGGATGCGCGGGCATGGCCTTGCCCTGCATGAAGGCGGGCGACGCCGTGGCGACGATGTGGGCGTGGCCCAGTTCCCGCGCCACCACGCCCGGCGTCAGTTCGATGCCGCCGCCGATGGCGACATCGAAGCCTTCGCCGATCAAGTCCACTTGCCGGTTGTCGAAATGGCAGTCAGGGATGACGCCAGGATAGCGCGCAATGAAGTCGCCCAGCAAGGGCACCACGTAGCTGCGCCCGAACGATGGCGCCATGCTGATTTTCAGGATGCCGGCCGGCTGGCCGCCCTCTTCGGCCACGCCGGCGATCGCTTCGCGCAAGGTGGACAGGGCGCCGCCGATCTGCTGCAGGAAGCGCTCGCCCCCTTCCGTCAGGGTCAAACGGCGGGTGCTGCGCTGGAACAGCCGCAGTCCCAGACTCGCTTCCAGCCGCGCCACGTTCTTGCTGACGGCCGCCGGCGTCAACCCCAGGCGGCGCGCGGCGGCCGAAAAGCTGCCCAGCTCGGCAGACAGCACGAATGATTGCAAGTGATTGAGGGCTTCCATGCGCCTATTCTACCCGCCCATTTGATAGCAATGGTTGAAAGTGATTGTAGAGATTGATGTCTAGCGCGACAGGAATGAAAGGCAGATACTGAATTCCTCGACTCCTCACACAGAAAGCACATCATGCAAACCCCAGCCACCATCAGCACCAGCAGCAGCACCACCTTGCCACTGCAAGACAAGATCGCCTTTGTGACGGGCGGCTCGCGCGGGATCGGCGCCGCCATCGTGCGCCGCCTTGCCAGCCAGGGCGCCAACGTCGTCTTCACCTATCAAAGCTCCGCCGCCGAAGCGCAGGCGCTGGCCGCCAAAGTGGAGGCAAGCGGCGGCAAGGCCCTGGGCGTGCAAGCCGATGCGGCCGACGCCAGCGCCCTGACGGCCGCCATCGCCAAGGTGGCGGCGCAGTTCGGCCGTGTCGATATACTCGTCAACAATGCGGGCGTGTTCCTGCCCGGCGCCATCGACGACTTTTCGCTGGCAGACTTTGACAAGACCTTGAACGTCAACGTGCGCGCCGTGTTCGTCGCCATCAAGGCGGCCGTGGCGCACATGCAAACGGGCGGGCGCATCATCAACATCGGCAGCACGAATGCGCACCGCATGCCGTTCGGCGGCGCGGCTGCCTATGCCATGAGCAAATCGGCGCTGAGCGGCCTGACGCAAGGCCTGTCGCGCGACCTGGGTCCGCGCGGCATCACCATCAACAACGTGGAACCGGGCCCCGTCGCCACGGACATGAACCCGCCGACGGGCGACTTCGCCGACCTGATGCACGGCCTGATGGCCCTGCCCCGCCACGGCACGGCCGATGAAATCGCCGGCATGGTGGCTTACCTGGCCAGCGCGGAAGCGGCGTTCGTCACGGGCGCCGGGCTGAAGATCGATGGCGGTTTTGCCGCCTGATCGAGTCCGAACATCAGCGAGCGGTGCGCCGCCACGCCCGCCATGGCGCCATCGGCCACCGCAAACGCCACGCTGCCCGCCATGCGGCCCGCATCGCCGCAACAAAACACGCCAGGCACGCTGCTGGCCTTTTGCTCGTCGGTGCGCACGAACGGTCCCATGGGCCCCTCTTCCAGCGCGCAGCCCAATTCGCCGGCCAGGGAACTGGCCAGGCGGGTGCGGGTCGCCACGAACAGGCCGGCCATCGCGTGGCGGCTGCCGTCGGCCATGACCACGTCAGCCACGCCGTCGATCCGTGCTACGGGCGTGCGCACCAGCTTGACGCCGCGCGCATCGAGTTGCGCCAGCTGCGCCGCATCGGGCTCGAACGCGCCATTCAGGAAAAAAGTCACCGTGCCCCAGTCGGGCAGCATCAGGGCGTGGTGCATGGACAGGGGGCCGGTGGCCAGCACGCCGATGGCGCCCTGCTCCAGTTCATAGCCATGGCAGTACGGGCAGTGAAAGACGCTGCCGCCCCAGCGCTCGGCCAGACCAGCAACCGGCGGCAGTTCGTCGATCACGCCGGTGGCCAGCACCAGGCGGCGGCCGTGCACTCGACGACCGTCCGCCAGGGTCACGTCGAAGCCGTCGCCATCGCCGTTGGCCGCCGCTTGCACGGCCATGCCATCCAGCCAGGTGACGCTGGCATACGCCATCAGTTGCCCCTTGCCCTCGGCCGCGATGGCGGCCGTGCCGCTGCCGTCCTGGGTCAGGAAACCGTGGGAATGGCTGGCGTAGCGGTTACGGCGCTGGCCGCCATCGATCACCAGGACGCGGCGGCGGGCGCGCGCCAGTTGCGTGGCGGCGGACAGGCCCGCGTAGCTGCCGCCGACGATGATGGCATCGAACGGGATGCCAGGCGATTCAGGAATGTGCATGTGGTGCTCCTTTGTGGGTGGCGTATTGTTGGCTGAAACGGTCGGCCAGGTCGGCCAGGGTGACGGCGCCAAAGCGCTGGATCAGCAGCGCCTCGGCTTCATCGAAGGCGCCGGCCAGCGACTGGTTGACCACTTGCTCGACCAGGCAGCCAGGCTGGTCGACGCGGTTGCCCATGGCGAAGATGGTGGGCGAACCCACGGCCACGTAGATGTCTTGCAGGGTCACCTTGTGCAGGTCGCAGACGATGCGCCAGCCGCCGCCATGCCCCTTGACGGACGCCACGTAGCCGCGCTCGCGCAAGCCGGCCATCACGCGCCGCACCAGCACGGGGTTGGTGTCCAGGTAGCCGGAGAGTTCTTCGGACGTCATCGGGCGTCCCGCATGGGCCATGTGCAGCAGCACATGGAGGATCGATGATAGTTTGCTGTCGCGTCTCATGTAACTAATGATAGTACATAATTTTCTCAGATGCAAACAGGTTGCAAAATCCCGTGCAAAAAAAGGGATCAGACCCTGTCGGATCTGACCCCAGCCTTTGCTTCAGGGTGTATTTTTACACTGCTGATGTTTCTTTGCGTCGCCGTCCGCGCCACCACAGCAGCAAGCCCAGCAGCACCAGCACGCCGACGATGATGCCCGCGCGGGCCAGGCCGATCAGGTTGGACGGCGCGCCACCATTGCGCAGGGTCGTCACCTGCTGCGGCGTGACCTTGACAGCGGGGTTGCCGTACATCTGCTGCACGTAATTGCCGAGGGTGACGATCTGCTCGTCCGACAGGGTCTGGCGGAAGGCGGGCATCAGGTGTCCACTGCCACCATCCTGACGCTCCACGCCATCGAGTATCGCCATCACCAGGTTATTGCTGTTGCTGCGACCCGTCACCGAATTGTGGAACAGGGGTGGCAAGGAGCCATCGGCACTGCCCTCGCCCCTGGCATGGTGGCAGCTGGCGCACTGCGCATCGTACAGCTGCGCGCCCGACATCCTGTTCAAGTCTTGCGGCAGCGGCACGCCGCGGATCGCGCCCAGCTCATTGCCGGGCTGGCCCCATTGCGTCACCGGTTTCACGTCCGCCTTGTCGCGGATGGCGGGCACGCTCTTGATATAGTGCGCGATGGCGTTCAGGTCCGCGTCGCTCAGGTGCTTCAGGCTATGGTCGATGGCTTCGGCCATCGGTCCCGCCGCCTGCGCCTTGCTGGCTGCGCGGCCCGTGCGCAGGTAGCCGGCCAGTTCCTGCTGGCTCCAGCCGCCCACGCCGCTGTTGACGTCCGACGTGATGTTCGGCGCGTACCACGTGCCCAGGTCCGCGCCGCCCAGGTCCTGCGACAGCTGCTCTGCCATCAGCGCATTGCGCGGCGTGTGGCAGGTGCTGCAGTGGGCCAGGCCCTGCGCCAGATAGGCGCCGCGGTTCCACTCCATGCTTTTCGACGCATCGGCCACGAACGGTTTTTTATCGAGGAAGAGCAGGTTCCAGCCCGCCATCGACAGACGGATATTGAAAGGGAACGGCAAGTCCGTCTTTTGCGAAGGCGCCGTGTCCACCGCCTCCACGCCATGCATGAAGTAGGTGTACAGGGCGGCCGTGTCGTCGTCCGTCACCTTGGCGTAGGCCGTGTAGGGCATGGCCGGATACAGGTGCGCGCCGTCGGCACGCACGCCATGGCGCACGGCGGCGGAAAACTGCGCCAAGGTGTAGTTCCCGATGCCATGCGTTTTTGACGGCGTGATGTTGGTGGCGACGATGGCCCCCAGCGGCGTGGCCAGGGCCAGGCCGCCCGCCATCGGTTTGCCGCCAGGCACGCTATGGCAGGCGATGCAGTCGCCCGCCGTGGCCAGGTAGCGGCCACGTTCGATCGATTGCACGTCAGCGCCGGGCGCTTGCGCCGCCAGCACCGGCAAGGCCGCGAGGGACAGCAAGGCGGCGCCGGCCGCCGTTCTGAAGGTCGCCATCATGCCGTGCCTCCCTGTTGTTCGTCGAGGATGTGCTTGACGGTGCGCAGCGCCACGGCCAGGCCGTTTTCCGTCGAATTGCAGGTGCCGGACGTGGGCAGCACGCCGGTGCTGCACAGGAACAGGTTGGCGTGGTCGAACGTGCGGCCCCACTGGTCGCACACGGCCTTGGCCGGGTCGGAACCCATCGACAAGGTGCCGCAGATGTGCTGGTTGTTGGCAAATACGCCTTCTTTGCTGTGGCGCAGATTGGTGCCGCCCATCAGCTTGGCGATGCGTTCGAAATCCTGCTTCGCCCGCTCGTGGCCGCGCTTCGTGTACTCGTCGATCGCGTAATGCGCCTGCGGCTTGGGAATGCCCATGCTGTCCTTTTCTTCGCTCAGCGTAATGCGGTTTTCAGGATTTGGCAGCACTTCGAGCACCGTCTTCAAGCTCATTTCGCGCGCCGAGCGGAAACGCAGCTGCTGTTCGAATTCTTCGCCGAACACGCCCTTGCTGATCAGATCCTTGGTGGCGCCGTCGACTCTCGAGATGTTCGTGAAATCGAGGCGATACGGCGAATGCTGGCTGCGGAAGTCGCCATCGCGCATAGTGTTGATCGAGTTGGGGCTTTGCGGACCACGGCCCAGCCACAGGTCTTCATCGGCGTCGAAGGTGAGCGAAGTGCTCGGGTGGTCCATCAGATTGCGGCCCACCATGTCGCTGCTGTTGGCCAGGCCGTTCGGATACTTTTCCGAGGCGGACAGCAACAGCAGGCGCGGGCTTTCGATGCCGTTGGCGGCCAAAACAAACGTCTTGGCCGTCACGCGGTGGCTTTTCTTGTCGACGTCGTAGTACAGCGCGGCCGTGATGCGGCCCTGCGCGTCGTGTTCCAGCTTGTAGACGTTGGCATTGCACAGGATTTGGACGCCGGCCTCCTCGGCCTGCAGCGCGGCGATGCCGCCGTGGTATTGCGCGTCGATGGGGCAGATCGGCTGGCAGCTGTTGTTGCCGCAGCAGGCCGGACGGCCATCGTAGCTGACGCTGTTGCGCGCCACCGTATTGCCGACCACCTTGTAGACGGGGTCGAGGCGCTCGCGGATGCGGCGCATGGCAAACGGTTCCGTCACGGGTTCCATCGGGAAGGCCTGCTTGCGCGGCGAACCCGTATTGTCGGCGCCCGAGACGCCCATGATGTCTTCCGCTTCCTGGTAGAACGGCTCCAGGTCTGCATAGCTGATCGGCCAGTCGACGCCCACGCCATACAGGGTATGGATGCGGAAGTCGTTCGGCACGTTGCGCCACGCTTGCGCGGCCCAGTGCCACGAGGTGCCGCCAAACTGGCGGATGTATTCGGCCGGGTACGGATACGGACCGGCCTGCACCAGGTAGCCGCTGTCCTTGGGCTGGTAAATCGGGTGCGGCGCGGTCGGCACCGACGGGTACGGCGACATCAAGTCGCTGCGGCGCGTGGAATTGCGAAAGCGGCCGACGATTTCGCCGCGCGTCACGCGCGGTCCCGCTTCCAGTATCTGCACCTTGGCGCCGGCCAGCGCGAGCTTGCGCGCGACCAGGGAGCCGATCATGCCGGAGCCGATCACGATGTAATCGGCAGTGTATTGTTCAGCCATCATGGCTCCTTAAATTGGTTTTCTGGCCCAGCTGCCGTAGGCGCCGTAGGAATACGAAGGGGGGACCAGCACATCGGCGACGACGGCTGCGTTCAGCGCTTCTTCATAAGCGACGCAAACCGCCGCCTCGCCCGTGCCGACGATGCCCAGGTACCAGGCGCTGGCGATCTGGCGCGGCAAGGCGGCCACCGGCGACTGCGCCGCATCGAGCGCGGCTTGCATGCCTGCGCTCTTCAGTCCTTGCGCGTTGATCAGCGCCAGCAGGGTGCGCACGTGCGCGGGAAAGGCGGCATCCTGCGCCACCAGCGCCTTGTACAGGCGCTGGGCCAGATCCGGATCGAGTGCCTGGCGGCCCACCAGCACGGCGGATACGGCCAGGAAAGCGCCCTCTTCCGCATTGGCGACCGGCTCGGCCAGCGCCCAGGGAATCAGCGCCGCGGCAGACACCGACAGCAAGCCGGCCAGCACCATGCGGCGGCCGGGATTCAGGGGGCCGCGGCCCTCCTTGTTATATGTAGCGTCCAATTGAAGCTCCCGTGAGTTCAGCAACCGTTCAGAAAGAATGCTTGAGACCGATCATGACGACCGTCTGGCCGCCGTTCGACGACGGCGTGCCGTTTTGCGAATCGCCGACCGAGGCCACGGCGTTGACGATGGCGCCATCCTGGCCCAGGGTCTGGCCGCGTGCCAGCTGGCGCGCTTCGATCAGGTAAATCGCCGTGCGCTTCGACAGTGCGTAGTTCTGCTCGAACGACAGCTGGCGGTAGCGCGCGCGGTCGGCGATGCCGTTGGCGTGGCTGGCGAAGGTGTCGCTATAGCCTGCGGACAGGAACCACTGCGGCGTCAGCTGATAGCTCGAGATCAGGCCGGCCGTGTTGAAAATGGCCGTGTCGCGGAAGGCCGAGCGGGTACCGGCCTGGTATTGCACGTTGCTGGCGTTGGCGCCCACCATCCACTTGCCCATGGTGTAGCGCGCGCTGGCGGCGATGAACTGTACGCTCTCGGCCGAGGCGTAGCCCTGGTTGAGGGCGGAAATGCCGAAGCTGCCCGAGGCCTTGTCGCTCCAGCCAGCGCCATTCTGTCCATTTTTCAGCTTCAGGTAGCCGAGTGCGAATTCGGCTGGCGCGGTGCTGTATTTGACGGCGGCGCTGAAGCTGCTGCCCACGGCATTGCCATCAGACGCTTCGCCAAAACCGTACTGCGCGCTGGCCTGCAGACCGCGCCATGCCGGCATGCTGTAGGTGACGGAATTGCTGATGCGCACGGTCGTATCGAGGCCGTCGATATCGCCCGGGTGGGCACCGGTGGCACCCGTCAGGACGTTGCTCGACGCCAAAGAACCCACCAGCAGGTAGTACGGGGTGTACTGGCGCCCGGCCGTCACGCTGCCGTAGGCTGACGATTGCAAACCCACGTAAGCCTGGCGGTTGAACAGGGTGCCGGCGGAACTCATGGCGCCCGTGTCGCTTTCAAAACCGTTTTCCAGCAGGAACAGCGCCTTCAGGTCGCCGCCCAGGTCTTCCACGCCCTGGAAACCGATCTTGCTGGCAGACAAGTTACCGCTGCGCATGTAGGTAGTCGACTTGCCGCCCTGGTTGCTGGCGTAGGCGGTGGCCGCATCGACGACGCCGTAAATGGTGACATTGCTTTGGGCGCAAACGTTTGCGCCGATGAGCGTGGAGACGGCCAGCGCCGCAGCGCGCATGCATGGTGTGTTCATTTTTTTCCTGACTTTCCTGTTTTATCTGGCGAAATACGGGCGTGGCGCCGCGTTGCCGCCCCATCCATTGATACGGGCGTCCGCTGTTCTTCTTGATTTGGATCAAGTGAGGCAAATTATACGCTTATTTACTCACATGTAAGTGATTGACTGTAGGGCGTAGTCTTATAGCAAAACCGGCAAGCGCGCGGCCGCGTGCCCCGCAATGTGCGGAAATGACGGCGGCAGGCATGCGGAAAGCAGCGGCGGCGCGTGTCGAAAAACACGCGCCCGGTGGAGGGTCAGGCAGGCGGAAAAACGGGGGAATGGAAAGGTCAGCGCAGGATGGCGGGCGCCACCGGCAGGGTTTCAAGGGCAATAAAGGCTTCCAGGGCGCGGCGCATGTCTTCGAACACCTGCTTGCCGTAGGCCGCTTCCAGGTGCGCATACTGCAGGTCGATGAGCTTACCCATTTGCATCAGCAAACTGGCGCCCGCTTCGGACAGGTGCACCTTGCGGCGGCGCTGGTCGCCTTCGAACTTGCTGCGCCCGATCAAGCCGATTTCTTCCATGCGCGCCAGGATCCCGCTCATGCTGGGGCTGGAAATCTGGCAGATCTCGCACAGCTCGCGCGGCTCCAGCGTCGGGCTTTCATTGAGCGCGCGCATGATGCGCCACTGCTGCTCCGTCACGCCGAAGTGATTGAGGATGGGGCGGAAATGCTGGAGCAGGCTGTCGCGGGCCTTCAGCAGCAGTTGCGGCATGTTCGGATAACGGATCGGTGACTGCAAGCGGAACTCCTTGGATGGCCGGCAAATGAGGGGCATTATACGACCCGCCCGAAGACAATAGCGGCAAAATTCCCCTTCCCTGCCGCTCCCATGCCATGGCGTCAGCTTTTGGCTTTTCTCTGCTCCGAGATGAAGTGTTCGCGCACGGCCTTGGCCAGCAAGTCCGGCGGCAGCAATCCCTGCCCCAGCAGGAAGTTGTTGAAGGCCAGGCGGTCGAATTTCTCGCCCAGCGCCAGCTCCGTTTCCGCGCGCAGCTGCAGGATGCGCGTATAGCCATAGAAATAGCTGCCCGCCTGGCCCGGCATGTTGAAGGTGTAGCGGTCAAGCTCCTGGCGCGCCATCGGTTTCGACAGCATCACTTCATCCGTCAGGATACGGCCCGCCTCTTCGCGCGTGACTTGTCCCAGGTTCAGCATCGGGTCGAGCATGGCGCGCGCCGCGCGCAGCATGCGAAATTGCAGCGCGATGAACTGGCCTTCAGCCGGCTCGTAGGGAATCATCTCCGCTTCCGCGTACAGGGCCCAGCCTTCCACGTTGACGCTGTTGAACGCGTACAGGCTGCGCGCCTGCGACACGCCGCGCTCCACCATGGCGCTGAACTGCAGCTCGTGGCCAGGGCGGCCCTCGTGCGCGCTCAGGGTCCAGGCGGCGCCCGCGAAATTGAAATCGTCATACGCTTCGCCCTTGCCGCTGGCGGCCGGATTGCTGACGGGCAGGACGAACTGGCCGTGTTCTCCCGTATTGCCGATCAGCGGAGGCGGACGCATATGCGGCGCCGGGTGGGCCGCCGATTCTGCGGCGGACGCCAGGCGCATGGTCATGGCGCGCGCAGGAATATCGACCACGCGCTGCTGGGCGATGCGCTGTTCCAGCTGCGTATTGACGCCCTTGTAGTGCGCTTCGAGCCGCTCGTTGGGAATCGAATCGCTTTTCAGCGCGCGCAGCACCTGGCGGTAGTCACTGCCGTCCACGCCCTTCAGCGACAGTTTCGACGCCACGACGGGCGCCAGCGCCTGCATGGCGGCGCGCGTTTCCAGGTAGGCCACTTGCGCCCGTTCGATCAGCGCGCGCGGCTCGATATCGATGCCCACCTGCTTCAGGCGGAATGCATACAGCTCGGGCGCCATGCGGAAATCTGTGCGCGACAGGGGCAGCACCACTTGCTTTTCCCACGCCGCATACTCGTTCAGCTGCTGCTCCATGGCCGCCAGCGCAGCTTCGGTGCCAGTGATTTTCATGTCGGCGAACAGCTTGCGGATGCCGGCGATATACGTCGGCACGTTTTCCAGCGACTGCTCCACCTGCAGGCGCACGGGTCCCGCCAGGCCAGGCTGGCCGATTTTTTCCGTGAAACGCGCCTTGGCCTGCGCCGTGATCGGCGTGCTGCCCGGGAACTGGCCCACGTAGCGCCGCAGGCGTTCGAGCGCCTTGGCGCGGCGCGCGGCCGGACGCTGCTCCTGCAGCAGGCTTTGCATGCTGCCAAAGACCATTTGCGGCACATCGACCCACGGCAGGGTGTATTTGGCTTCCAGCTGGGTGCCCATGATTTCCTGGTCGACGGCGCCGATCAGGATTTCCAGGTCCTGGCGTATGCGCTCGTCGCGTTCCAGTTCCAGCTTTTGCTGCAATTGCGCGCGCGCCTTTTGCATGGCCGCCACATGGCGCTCGGTGATGTTCGGCCCCAGGTCGGCAGCCAGGCCATCGTACTGGGACAGCCCCGTGTCGGAGGCGTCTTCGGGCGAAAACTGCGCCTGCGCCGCCAGCACGATGGCCGCGTTGCGGTTGCTGGCCTCGACCCAGGCCGATGAAGCGCCTGCAACTGCGGGAATGGCAGGAGCGGCGGCCATGGCGGGCATGGCAAATACGATGGAAAGTGCGGCTGCCAGCACGGTCTTGCACAATTGCGCAGTGACGGACATCGGGGGATTCCTTCCTGAGGTGAGCGATGAGCGATGAGCGAATCGGCGAGTATCGGCCAGCCTCGCATGCCTGTCAATTCAGGCCGTTCAGGGCCGGCAGGTTCCACGGCGTGACGATCTGGATGACGGACAATGGCGGCGCTTGCGACAGGACCGGCAGCGCGCCCTGCGCCCGCAGCACCTCTTGGCAGGCGCGGCGCATGTCCTGGCCCAGGTCATGGTGCAGCACGGCGTGGATGGCGCCCGACTTGAGCAGTGCCACGTTGTCCGCGTCCAGGTCGTGGCCGATGAAGACCTGGCAAGGCCGGCCCGCCTGCGCGAATGCCTGCACGATGGCGGCATTGCCGCCGCCAATCGAATACACGGCGGCGATGTCCGCATGACCGGCCAGGGCTTGCCGCACCAGCGCGCCCGTGGCGCCGTCGATGCCGTGGCCTTCGCTCACTTCGACGATACCCAAATGGCGGTGCCGTTCGCGCAGCGCGCGGCGAAAGCCGATCTCGCGCTCTTCCTCGCCGTGAAAGCGGTTGCTGCTCAGGGTCACCAGCACTTGCTGTTTCCTTGGCCGCTGGCCCGCCCCCAGCCACTGGCCGATCAGGCAGGCGGCAGTCTCGCCCGCCGCGCGGTTATCCATGCCCACATAGCTGCGGCGCGCGGAAGCGGGCAAATCCGTCACCAGGGTCACCACGGGAATGCCGGCCGCCGCCAGCCGGTTGACCGCCTCGGCCACGGGCGGCAAGTCCGGTGCTTTCAGCAGCACGCCGTGGCTGCCGTTCTTGCGGATGCGTTCGAGCAGTTCAACGATGCCCTCCACTTCCAGGGTTTCATGCAGGTGAAAGCGCGAGCGCAGCACGGCCGGGTGCAAGGACGGCAGCTCCGATTCGAGTGCGGCGCGCACGGCGTCCGTAAAACGGCGCGGCGCCACCATCAGCACGTCAAGCATGAATTTTCTGCCGGACAGACCCACCTGCGTGCTTTGCCGCGCCAGCTCGTCGAGCGCCTGCATCACGCGGCGCACCGTATTGGCATGCACGCCGCCGCGCTGCTTGATCACGCGGTCGACGGTGGCCACGCTGACGCCGGCCTGCAGCGCCACGACCTTGACGGGAAACGGATGCGTCATGCCATGTCCATGGTAATTGATCGTTTATTGATGGTTTTTTGATGGATTTCCTGATGAAAAATGCGGATTTTCATCCCTATACTGATTCTACAACGTAAAACTCAGGAGACACCGCATGACCACCCAAGACGCCGCGCCGCCCGCCCCCTTCTGGCTGTCGCCGCAAGACTGCCGGCTCGATGATTTCATCCGCACCGTCAGCCAAGGTACGGCGCTGGCCGACTATCCCCACGCCGCCTCTGTCGATGCAAATATTCTCGTCTACGACTGCGACCAGGTACGCGCGCTGGCCGCCAGTGCTGCGTCGCTGCGCGGGCTGCAGGCAGAATGGGGCAAGGCGCTGATGGATGGTCCGGGCGTCATCGTGCTCCAGCGCGCCGTCGACGACATGGCTACCCTGGAACAGGTGAGCGGCGTGTTTCGCGCGCTGATCGACGAGCAGCATGCCGGCGGCCAGGCGGGCGGCGACCATTTCGCCAAACCGGGCGCGAATGACCGCATCTGGAACGCCCAGCAAAAACTGTGTCTGCGCGCGCCCGAGGCGTTCGCCCGCTATTACAGCAATCCCGTCTTCGCGTGGATCGCCGAGGCCTGGCTCGGTCCCGCCTACCAGATGACGGCGCAAGTGAACGTCGTCAACCCGGGCGGTGCGGCCCAGGCGCCGCACCGCGACTATCACCTGGGCTTCCAGAGCGCCGCCAGCTGCGCAGCCTACCCCGCGCCCGTGCACCAGATGTCGGCCCTCCTGACCTTGCAGGGCGCCGTCGCCCATTGCGACATGCCGCTGGTATCCGGCCCCACCCTGTACCTGCCCTATTCGCAGCGCTACCGGCCCGGCTTTCTCGCCTGGCAGCAGCGGCCTTTCCGCGATTATTTTGCGCAGCATTGCGTGCAGCTGCCGCTGTCACAAGGCGACGCCGTCTTTTTCAACCCCGCCCTGTTTCATGCGGCGGGCCATAACCGCTCGCCCGACATCCGCCGCATGGCGAATTTACTGCAAGTGTCGTCGCCATTCGGGCGCGCCATGGAAGCGCTGGACCGCCGCGCCATGAGCGCAGCGCTGTATCCGGCACTGCAGGTGCTGCGCGACCAGGGGGCACTGTCCGCCGACGGCATTGTTCATGCGATTGCCGCCTGCGCCGAGGGCTATGCCTTCCCCAGCAACCTTGACCGCGACCAGCCCATAGCCGGCATGGCGCCGCCCACGCAGCAGCAGCTCATGCACGACGCGCTGGCGCAAGACTGGCCCGCCGCCCGCTTCCTCGACGCGCTGGACAGCCAGGCCTGGCGCCAGCAAGCCTGAATCCCCTACCGCGACAACCTCGGAGACTCCCTATGCAAGACATCAACATCGGCCTGATCGGCGCCGGCTACATGGGCAAGGCCCACACCATCGCCTACAAGACCGTGCGCAGCATTTTTCACACGGCCTTGAACCCCGTATGCGAATGCATCAGCACCAGCAGCGCGGAAGGCGCCGCCCGCAGCGCGCAGGAACTGGGCTGGAACCGCTCCACGGGCGACTGGCGCGCACTGGTGACCGATCCCGCCATCGACGCCATCATCGTCGCCACGCCGCCGGCCACGCACAAGGACATCGTGCTGGCGGCGCTGGCCCTGGGCAAACCCGTATTTTGCGAAAAGCCGCTGGGCATGACAGCCGCCGAATCCCTGCTGCTGGCGCAGGCGGCGGAAGCGGCGGGCGTGGCCAACATGGTGGGCTATAACTACATCCGCACGCCGGCCAGCCAGCTGGCGCGCCACATCATCGAATCAGGCGAAATCGGCGAGATCATCCACGTCGCCGCCGAACACGTGGAAGACTACCTGCACGACCCGCACGCTCCCGCCTCGTGGCGCACGCGGGAAGCGACGGCAACGCGCGCCGGCGCGCTGGCCGACGTGGGCTCGCACCTGCTCAACCTGGCCCTGCGCCTGGGCGGCCCCGTCGACTCGCTGGTGGCCGACATGAATACCGTGCACGCGCAGCGGCAAGGTCCGGCTGGCATGGAAGCGGTGGAGAATGACGACCAGGGGAATGTGATGCTGCGCTTTGCCAGCGGCGCGCTGGGCGCCCTGACCTTCAGCCGCGTGGCGGCCGGGCGCAAGATGGGTTACACCTATCGCATCACGGGGACGAAAGGTGCGCTCGCCTTCGACCAGGAAGAGCAGAATGCACTATGGCTGTACGATGCCGGCCGCCCCGCGCAGCGTCAGGGTTTCCAGCGCCTGCTGATGGGACCCGCCCACCCCGACTACCTGGCGTTCAGCCAGGGCGCCGGGCACGGCACGGGCTACAACGAGCAGATCGTCATCGAAGCGCGCGATTTTCTGCAGGCCATCGCCGGCGGCCAGCCGGTCTGGCCCACCTTCCGCGATGGCTACGAGGTGGACCGGCTGATAGCCGCGGCGCTGCGCTCCGTGCAGGAGCGCAGCTGGATTACCGTACGTTAAACGGCGTTTAGTACGCCAGGCCGTCACCGAACTTGTACAGCGGATGGGCCGTGTCATACGGCACGTCCGACTTCTGCACCTGCACTTCGGCCATCGACGACGGCAGTTCGAACGGCAGCTTGCCTTGCGGCTTGGCCTTGCCCGTCAAGACATCGAACAGCGCGCCGTCGCTGACGCCGAAGTTGGCGAGGATGGCGCTGGCCTTGTCCTGCACGTTGCCGAGGATGGCCGGGCGGTCCAGGTACACCGTCACTACCGTCTTCGGCGCGTATTTGGCCGCGTTCTTGATCGCCTCGTAGTCGGCGTCGCCGTCGACATAGTTCAGGCGCCCTTCATGCTGCATGCTGCCGAAGATGTAGTTCGGGTGCAGGATTTCATACGGCGCGGCCACGCGCAGCAGGGCCACGTCCGCTTCCTGCGGCGTGGCGACCACCGTATAGCCATACTGCTTGGCCACGGCCGCGTCGATTCCGTACAGGTAGACTTTCTTGACGGTGGCCGCCAGCGGCAAGACCTTGTCCTTGTTTTCCAGCAGGACGAGCGAGCGGCGCTGGGCTTCCAGGCCTGCCTCGATGAAGTCCGCCTTGCCCACCGTGGTGGCCGCCTTGGCCGCATCGACAAACGGATGTTCGAACAGGCCCTGCTTGAATTTCTGGATCAGAATGCGCCGCGCCGACGCATTGATGCGCGCTTCTGTCAACTGGCCGCGCTGCACGGCTTGCGTCAGGTATGGCGCTTCCGTCACGCCGCCAAACTGGTCCATCCCCGCCGTCACGGCTTTCACATAACGCTCGGCCTTGGTGGCGTCTTCCATGCCCCACGGCGTGCCGAAGCCCATGAAGGAAGGCGCGACGCCGGGCGCCGTGCCATTGCGGCAGTTGGCGTCGCAGTCGGACGTGATGCCCCAGTCGGACAGGATCACGCCTTCGAAGCCGTATTTGCCGCGCAGCAGATCCGTCAGCATGGTCTTGCTGAAGCCGGCCGCCACCTGTTCCAGGGTGATGCCGTCGATGGTGATATTGCCGTCCGGCAGAGCGTAGGTCGGCATGACGGATGCCGCCTTGGCCGTGAAGGCGCCTTCGAACGGTTTGACGTGGTAGGCGAAGTTGTTGCCCGGGTAAGTCATGTAACGGCCATAGTAATTGTGGCCATCGTAGCCCTCTTTCGTGGCGCCGTAGCCGACCCAGTGCTTGACGACGGCCACCACGCTGCCGTCATGCAGGCCCGTGTTCCCATCCTGGAAGCCTTCGATATAGTGCTGCACCATGCGCTTGGCCAGGTCCGCATCTTCGCCAAAGGTGCCGTTGATGCGCGACCAGCGCGGCTCGGTGGCCAGATCCGCCTGCGGCGACAGCGCCTGCGTGATGCCGACGGCCAGGTATTCCTGGCGCGCGATGTCGCCGAAGCGGCGCACCAGCGCATCGTCGCCGATGGCGGCCAGGCCCAGGGTTTCAGGCCATTGCGAGAATCCCTTGGTGCCGGCGCTGGCGCCCACCGTGTACTGGAAATGGTGGCGCGGGTCCGTGCTGATGGACACGGGAATGCCGTGGCGCGACGTTTCGCTCAGAGCCTGCACCTTGTTGTACTGGGCCGCCATATTGGCCGCATCGCCCGCCATGCGCGTGATGAAGGTGTTGACGTACTGCTTGACGATCAGGTCTTGCAGGGCCGTCAAATCATACGCGCCGCCCTGGCCGATGCCGGTGGGGTCGGCCACGGTGGGCGCCGTGCCGTGCATCATCAGGCCCGCTTTTTCATCAAGGCTCATGCGCGACAGCAGGTCGTCCGCACGCGCCTCGGCCGACAGGCGCCAGTCTTCGTACGGGTCAATCTTGCCGTTGCGGTTCATGTCCTTGAAGGCATAGCCGTCGGCCTTGAGCTGGGCGTAGGTGGTGGCGCCGAACACGGGCTGCTTGTATTCCTCGCTGACAGTGTCGTTGCCGCAGGCGGCCAGGGCAAGCGTGGCGACGCAGCCGGCGACCAGGCGGGCCATCGGTTTCAAAGTGCAATTCATCATTATCTCCAAGACTGTTTTTGTAGGTATCCGGGTGGCATCAGGGCCAGCCCGAAATCAATATAGCGTGAGAATGCGTGAGTTTCTTGACCGCGCAACACGCGCTTTATACCCGCGAGAACAATTTTTGGTTAGATGGCACAACAACCAACAATTTCCTACAAAGTGCTAATATTTGTGAAAAATTACTACAACAAGCAGAATAAGCAGGAGACAGCCTTGCACAAACCCGATACGCGCACGGTTTCGAACCGGATCGCGCAGCAATGCGCGCGCGCCATGCAGGCCGATGGCCACGATCCCGCCGATTTCTTCCGGCAGACCGGCATCACGCCGGCGCAACTCACGGAACCTGGCGGGCGCATCAATGCCGAGCGGCACCGCCGCATGACCGCTTACGCGCAGCAGCTGCCGCAGCACCGGGCCATTCTCGACCTCGACGTGACGCACTGGTTCGCGCATTACTCGGGCATCGCCCACGTTTGCTTCAACCGCCCCACCCTGCGCAGCGCGCTGCACGAGCTGCTGCACTTGCGGGGCCTGATCGGCGAATTCGACTTCATGCTGATGAGTGAAAATGGCACGCGCATCGAGATCGAATACCTGTCCGAATTCTGTTCACTAGGAGGCGCCATGCAGGCGCTGGCCAATTTCCGCATGCTGTCGCTGGTGGCGCGCGCCTACGACGATGGCGCGCCCACCGCCTTTCGTGCCGGCTTCCAGGGCAAGGCGCCATGGTTCGCGCCGGCCATTTCCGAGTGCTTCGGCGCCGCCGCCACCTTTGGCCAGGCGCGCAATACCTTGACGTTTGACGCACCGGCGCTGGACCGGCCCTTCGCCCAGTTCAACGCCATGCTGGCGCCGCACGCGCTGCGGCACGCGCAGGGGCAATTGCAGCAGCTGCAGGGCGCGCAGCTGTTTTCGGCCCGCGTGGAGCAAGCCATCATCGATCTGCTGGGCCGGCAAGGCGCCGGGGATGCCGACAGCGCCTCGCTGCTGCCGGCCCTGTGCGACGGCCTGGCGATGAACCGCTGGACCTTGCAGCGCCAACTGCAGCAGGAACAGACTTCGTTCCGCGCCCTGGAACTGCGCGCCAAGAGCCGCGAATCGCGCCGTTTGCTGCGCGAAACGAGTCTGAGCGTGGTGGAAATCGGCGAACGCCTGGGATTTTCCTCGCAAAGCGCGTTCACCCGCTTTTTCAAGACCCAGTTCGAACTGCCGCCAGCGCGCTACCGGCACGACATGCAAAGTGCCAATACCGCCGTTTGAACCGAGCTAGTCGCCTGATGGCGCTTGAGCGGCGCTTTTGGCATCAAACACCAGCCGCGCCGTATCGATGGCGTCGCGGTGGCCATGCGCCCAGGCGCCCAGCGCGCTGATGGGGATCAATAGCGAGCGGCCCAGGTCCGTCAGGGCATAGTCGACGCGCGGCGGCACGGTGGGAAATACGGTGCGCGTGACCAGGCCGTCGCGTTCCAGCCCGCGCAGGGTCAACGTCAGCATGCGCTGCGAGATGCCGCCGATCAGGCGGCGCATCTCGTTGAAGCGCTTGGTGCCATTGCCGAGCAATATCACCACCATCACGCTCCATTTGTCGCCCACGCGCGTGAGGATATCCGTGATCGGGCGGCAGGAAGCGGCCACGCCCGCATGGCCGCCCTCGTCGCGCATGCGCCGTTCCAGCTCCGCTCCTTGCGCGGCGGCGTCGCCCATAGTCACATCCGTGTGCCCCAGTGTGGAAAAAGTGCCTTCTTGTGCGTTAATTTGATAGTCACTATATTTAACTCGATTACAAAAACATACCACCCGATCATACCACCCAAGAAGGCACACATGAACATCCTGCACATCGATTCGAGCATCCTCGGCGAGCATTCGCTCAGCCGCCAATTGTCCGCCGCCATCGTCGCCCGCCTGCAAGCGGCCGCGCCCGGCGCCACCGTCCAGTATCATGACCTGGCCGCGCAACCGTTGCCGCAATTTACGGCAGCCCCCAGCGCCGCCGACGGCGCAGTGCTGGCCGGCGCGCTCGAGCAAGTGCTGGCCGCCGACGTCATCGTCATCGGCGCGCCCATGTACAACTTCGCCATCCCCAGCCAGCTCAAATCGTGGCTCGATGCGCTGGCCGTCCCCGGCAAAACCTTCCAGTACGGCGCCAACGGCCCCGAAGGTTTGTTGGGCAGCAAGCGCGTGATCATCGCCTCGACGCGCGGCGGCTATTACGGCGCCGACACGCCGATGGCGGCCCTGGAACACCAGGAAAGCCATCTGCGCGCCTTCCTCGGTTTCCTCGGCGTCACGCAAATCGAGATCGTGCGCGCCGAAGGCGTCAAGGTCAGCGACGCAGCCAGAGAGCAAGCCTTGGCGGGGGCCTTCGAGCAGATCGGCGCGCTGCAAGCCGCGTAAGGAGTGCCGGCTGCGCCGCAAGCCGTCGCGGCGCAGCCGGCAAGGAAGCGCCAGATGCGCTAAGCTGCTGGCACCCCAACCACAAGGACCTCCATGACCCTGATCATCGTCGCCACCATCGATGCCCAAGCCCAACATATCGACGCCGTGCGCGCCGCTCTGGAAGCCCTCGTGCCGCCGAGCCGCGCGGAAAGCGGCTGCCTGCGCTACGAACTGCACCTCGACAACAAGATACCCACGCGCTTCATCATGCTGGAGGAATGGACCGACAAGGCCGCCCACACGGGGCATGAAGCGACACCGCACTTCAAGACGCTGGTCGCTGCCGTGGGCGACAAGGTAGTCAACATCGACATCGCGGAATTGAGCAAGCTGAAGTAACGGCCGGCGCGCCGCGCAAGCGCGCGGCCATCTTGGCAAGTTGCCATCTATAATATGGCAACTTTTCTTTATGGCCATCATGACTCCATTTTCCAAGATACAAGGCGCCCTTGCGGCCGCCGCCCTGACGCTGTGCGCTTGCGCCTCGGCGCAAGCTCCCCTGACCAAGCTGGTAGGCGAATACAATCTGGCCTCGTCGGCAACCGTGCCGGCCAGCACCTGGGGTTACTCCAAAGGACGCATTTCGGTCAAGCAACTCGACGAGCGGCACCTGCTGATCGCCCTGTCCTGCGAGTGGAAACGCGAGCCGAAGGCAGTCTGCGGCGATTATTTCTATGCCCAGCAGCGCGACGACGGCCTGTATCTGCAGGACATGAATACATTCGCCATGCGCGTGTACTTCGATCCCGCCTCACGCAAGCTCACCATCATCTCGCGCGGCGCCGACGCCAAACAGAGCGTGCGGCACGACGTATTCGCCGCCACGACGGCGCCGCTCACGGATCCCGCTTTGGTACGCCGCATGAAGCGCGAACTGTCGAATGCCGACAGCAAGGAAAACCGGCGCGTGTTCGGGCCCTACACCAAGTGGGACTACCAGGAAAACCGCATCGAGTTCCAGCGCCAGGACTTGACGGCACCATGATGCCGCGCCTGATCCAGCCCCTGCGGCGCCAGCTGCTGCGCCTCGCCGGTGTCCTGCTGTGTTCGCCCGTGCTCGTGCGCGCGGCAGACAAGGACCTGCCCAGCGCGGTGCATCAGCGCATCCTGGCCACCCTCGACGCTCCGCTGCCGAAAATACTCAATGTGCAGCATCTGGCGCTGATACGGCGCTTCAACATCGGCTGGTCGCCCGTGGAAAGCGGCGCGCCCATGCTCAATCCGGCCTACCCGCTGGGCAAGGGCGACACCCTGCAACTGGCCATGCAGGCCATCGCCAGCAAGGATGCGGCGCTGGCCGCGCAGCGCCTGATGGAAGCGGCGCTGCTGCTGCCCCACTTCGTGCAGATGGCCGACCTGAAGCCAGGCAGCTATGCCAACGGCAAGGCGCCGTTTACTTTGACCGCCCGGCATCTGACACTGCTGCGGCAACAGTCGTGGATGTCGCTGGAAATGCTGGGCATGGCGGCGGAAGACTACCTGGCCGAAGGCTATTGGCCCACCCCGTCCGTGGACGGCAAGCGGCCGTATGGCGACTTCACGAATTACCCGGTGGAAATGGCGCAGGTACTGGGCCTGCCAGTGCGCAAGGAAGCGAACGGCAACCTGGCCATCACACCCGCGCTGCGAGCGGAACTGAAAACGCTGCACCAGCAGACCATGGCGGCGCTGCAAGTGTTCGTGCGGGAAGCGGGCTTGCGGCGCAATACGGTCTGACACGCAGGCAGCCTGGACGGGCGCAATGGAACTACCCTTTTTCAATTCCGATCATTTTTGGCGGCGACGGGTCTTTTCTGCGCTCGCATACCAATACGCGCAATGCGACAGATAGCGGCACGCCATTTGTGTGCAAATATTTGGCTGCCACGGCGGTGCCAAGCATTTCCTGGAAAATAATCGCCACATCTATTTTTTGTGCCATCAATGCATCGATCCGCCTGGGATGATCAAGCGCCACCTGCGCGAGGTCACCGATGTAATTTTTATTTACCATGTAAATTCATGTCAAATATGGAACAAGCACCGTATGCTCCCGCTTCAGCCTGCCGCAATTCGACAGACCGCCTTGATTGATCCTTTTCCAGTACCAAGTATTTTTTATTTCTTCAAGCAGACATCACTCACTGAACCACTGCTGACCCCATATCCTAGCAGTAAGAATATATTCTAAAATCAATACACAAAAAACATTGACTTATATCAACTCAGATAATGCAGCAGGCATGGAATTGTAAAAATATAAAATCAATATTCCATTGGGAAATAATTTACCAACCACAAGAAACATTAATTCCCATCTGGAATTTATTTTATTTAGAATAATATAAATTTCCCAGTGAAATTTTTAACAGACGAGCGATTCCTTCGTGCGCTAGAGAAAATTTTTATATAGTAATATTTAAAAGATATTCAAAGCATTTTGGGTGAGCATTCCGGATGGTAAAAAAAAGAAACACTTCATACGTCATCGAGTTTACGCAGCGAACGACGCGGGTATTAAGGTCGCTCAATGTTGAGTCTGGAAGGATGAAGATTGATATCAAAGACACGGCGATGCCGTTCGACACGCGTATAGTCGATGCCTGGGTCAGCATCGAAGACGGCATCCTGTGGCTGGAGCATGAAACGGGAGAGGACTATACGGTGAAGATCGGGCTTGCAACAGTGCTACGCTGGTCACGTGAGCCCAAATGGTAAGCAGACTGCCGGCCCCACGCGGCACTTTTCCAGTTGGACTGCCACCGTGCGGGAAGCGGGCTTGAGGCGCAATGCCTTGCCATAAGCAGGGGTATTACAAGGCATCGAGGTTTGCCAGCATCTTGCGCGCCTGTTCCTTGAAATCGGCGATTGCCGCCTCGTCCATCTTCTCCAGCTGGCGATACGCCATGCCTATGCGGGGATTGCGTTCCAATGTGTCCGCGTTGCGATGGAAAAAATCCCAGTACAGGGCATTGAAGGGACAGGCGCGCTCGCCGATGCGCGCCTTTTTATCGTAATGGCAGCCCTTGCAATAATCGCCCATGCGGTCGATATACGCGGCGCTGGAGACATACGGCTTGGTGGCCAGCAGCCCGCCATCGGCGAACTGGCTCATGCCGACGGTGTTGGGCAGTTCCACCCACTCGAAGGCATCGATATAAATACCCAGGTACCAGCCATGCACCCGGGCAGGGTCGAGACCGGCCAGCAGCGCGAAATTGCCGATCACCATCAGGCGTTGGATGTGATGCGCATGGGCCTGGTCCAGCGACTGGGTGATCGCCTGCGACAGACAATGCATCTTCGTCTTGCCATCCCAGAACCATGCCGGCAGCGGGCGCGCATGTCCAAAGAAATTTTCCTCGGCATACCCAGGCATATGGGCCCAATACACGCCGCGCACATATTCGCGCCATCCCAGTATCTGGCGTATAAAACCCTCGACCGCGGCCAGCGGCGCATGGCCCGCCTGGTAAGCCGCTTGCGCCCTGGCGACGACTTCGCGCGGGTTGAGCATTTTCACGTTCAGCGCGAACGACAGCAGGGAATGAAACAAGCGCCACGCCTTGACGCTCATCGCATCCTGAAAGTCGCCAAAATGCGGCAAGGCCCGCTCGATGAAGGCATCGAGCTGCTGCAGCGCTTCATCCCGGTTCAGCGCCCACGCCAGCCGGTCGGCATGCGGCGCGCCGAAGCTCTTCACGCCCGCGGCGACGATGCTTTGCCATAGCAAAGAATGGTCATGCACGGTGCGCGGATCCTGCGGCTCGGCGGGCGTGCCGCGCCAGGGCTTGCGGTTATCGTGGTCGAAGTTCCACTGGCCGCCGACGGGCTTTTTCGCGTCTTCCATCAGCACCTGATGCGTGCTGCGCATCTGGCGGTAGAAAAACTCCATCAGCCATTGCTTGCGTCCGGCGAAAATATCGGCAGCCTCGTGGCGGGCCGTGTAGAAATGGTCGCATTCGACCATCAGCCATGGTATGCGCGAACGGCGCCCGGCCTGGTACAGCTGCTGGTCGAGGCGCCACTCGTCGGGCGCCTGGTATTCGAAGGCGGCGGCGTCATAGTGGCGTATCAGCGCTTCGATATTCTCCGGTATCGACCGCGTGCTTGCCACGTCGTCGATGGCGATGTAATGCACGGTGTGGCCGAGCTGGCGCAACTGGCGCGCCAGCTCGCGCATGGCAGCGAAGATCGCCAGGATTTTCTGCGCATGATGCAGCACATAATCGGTTTCTTGCCGCACCTCCATCAAGACATAGATGGTGGCGCCATCGACCTCGGTGAACCAGCGATGCCGTGCATTGAGCTGGTCACCGAGTATCAGGCGCAGCGTGGGCTTCGGTGAGGTCATGATTATTCTTTGCAATGGTTGAAATCGCCATGGCGGCGCTTATCCTTGCGGCACCGGCTGCGCCGCGGGAGCAGGCGCAGGCGCCGCCTCTTGCACCGCCTTGCCATGCGACTCCTGTCCGCCCTCGCCTTCGGGCGGCATGGCCAGCGGCGCGGCCGGCGCGCCCTCTTGCAGCAAATCTCCCGGCTCTTCCACCGGTTCGTCCTCGGGCTCGTCGACCGGCTCCACATGGCGCAGCGGCGGCGGTGGCTTGCCGCCAGGGAAGATGGCGTCGCGCGACAGTTTTCCCGTGTCGAGCGCCGTCTTGAAGAAGTCGCCCACCACCAGCACGGCGTTGTGGCCGCCCTGGCCCCAGTAATTGCTGCGCATGGTGACGCGCGCGTCGTTGAAACCGACCCAGGCGCCGCCCACCAATTCCGGATGCATCAGGATGAACCAGCCGTCCGCATTGTTTTGCGTGGTGCCGCTCTTGCCGGCCACGTCGGAACGGATGCCGAAGCGGCTGCGGATGGCCGTGCCCGTGCCGCGGTCGATGACGCCGCGCATCATGTCCGTCAGGGTGGCAGCCGATGCTTCCTGCATGGCGCGCTTGGGCTTGTCTTCGCCGAAGCGGGCGATGACCTTGCCTTCGCGGTCGGTGATGTGCGTGACGACAAACGGCAGGCGCGCCTCGCCCTGGGCCGCGATGCTGGCGTAGGCGTTGACCATTTCCAGCAAGGTGACGGGACTGGTGCCCAGCGCCAGCGACGGCACTTTTTCCAGCTTGCTGTCGCGAATGCCCAGCGCGCGCGCCAGCTTGATGATCGGCGGCAAGCCGACGTCCTGCATCACTTGCGCCGTGATGGTGTTTTTCGAATACACGAGGCCGTCGCGCATGGTCATGTCGCGCCCCGTCGTGCCGCTCATGTCCGTCGGGCGCCATTTGGTGCCGTCGGCCGCCTTGATATCCATCACTTCATCGCGGTAGACGTGCTCGGGACTTAAACCCTTTTCCAGCGCCGCGCCATACACGATGGGCTTGAAGGTCGAGCCGGGCTGGCGCGCCGCCTGCGACACGTGGTCGAACTGTTCGCGTGCAAAGTCGCGGCTGCCCACCCAGGCGCGCACGGCGCCCGTGGCCGGGTCCATGGCCGTAAAGCCCGCTTCCAGGCGCGTCTTCGACTTGCGCAGGGCCGCCATGAAGGCGCGGTCACCTTTCAGTTGCGCCAGCGCGTCGTCCGGCGTGCCACCAGCCGTCGTCAGTTTGCGGTAATCGCCCGACTCGCGCACGAAGCTGTCGAGCAAGCCGGGATGCGATTTCCAGAAATAATCGAAGGCCACGCTGCCGCCCTGCATGCCCGCGTACATGCCCGTCGAGGTGGACGACGGCACACCGGCGCGGCTCCATTCCACGTCGGCGATCGCCTGCAGGGCGTTCGCCTGGCGCTCGACGGCGCGCTCGGCCGCCTGTTGCAAGTCATGGTCGAGCGTGGTGTGCACAATCAAGCCGTCGCGCTCCAGGTTGTAGTCGTTCTCGTCGGCCCACTCGATCAGCCACTTGCGCACATAGGCCGTGAAATGGCTGTCCGATTGCGCCCGCTCGCTCTGGCGCTCGAAATGCAGGCGCAGCGGACGCTTGATCAACTGTTTATAGCGCGCCTCGTCGATGACGTCATGCTTGCGCATCTGCCCCAGCACCACGTTGCGGCGCTGCAGGGAACGTTCGGGATTTCCGACCGGATTGTAGTAATTCGTGCCTTTGAGCATGCCGACCAGGGTGGCGCTTTCCAGGATGTCGAGGCGCGAGGCGGGCTTGTCGAAGTAGGTGCGGGCCGCCATTTCGATGCCGTAAGTGTTGTACAGGAAGGGTACCGTATTCAGGTAGGCTTCCAGGATTTCCGTCTTGCTGTAGGTGGCCTCGATCTTGAGGGCCGTGATCAGCTCCTTCAGCTTGCGGTTCAGGTTGCGCGAGCGGCCGATTTCCTCGGGGAACATATTGCGCGCCAGTTGCTGCGTGATGGTGGAACCGCCCTGGGGATTGCCGCTTGCGGTGTGCAAGACGGCGCCCGCCGTGCGCGTAAAATCGATGCCGTGGTGGTCGTAGAAGCGGTGGTCTTCCGTCGAGATCAAGGCGCTGATCACGTTCGGCGAAATCTGCTTCAAGGTGACCCGTTCCTGCAAGCCCTGGTCGAAGCGGGCCAGTTCCTCGCCATCGGCGCTGACCATGGTGCTCGGCGCGGCCGCGCGCGCCTGGCGCAAGTCGTGGATGCTGGGCGTGAGGGGAATCAGCAACAGCATGTACACGGTCAGCAGCGCCAGCACGGCCAGGAAAGACCATAGCCCCAGCACCAGCGCGCGCCGCACGGGCGGCAGGGTCATCAGGTGCGCGTGGCCGCGCCGGTACAGCGCCACCGCCTTTGTCCACGCCACTCCCGCCACGCGCAAGGCTTGCGCGCGCGCCCATGTCCATGCCTGCCGTGCTTTTTCCTGAAACTGCTCCATGCCTGATGCCATGCTTGTAACCTTGTCTGATGCCGGAAAATCCGTTTCAGCAAGTATATAGGGCGGGCAACAAAGCGGGCCGGAATTTACGCCAGGCAAGCATCGAGGCGCGCCAGGCTGACGCCGACATACGCGCCCACGCAGCGCGCGTCATGCGTCGTAAACGGGTTTTCCAGTTGCAGCAGGCCGCAATCGCAGATGACGGGGTCGACCTGGGTCACGACGCCCAGCGCCAGGTAGCGCCAGCCGTCGAGCCGGCGCAGCCCCTGCACCCGGTCAGGGTTGGCGCGGAAGATGGCGTCCCAGTCGTCAAGTTCGCTGGCCATGGGCCACAGTTCGAGCTGGACTTGCGTGCCGGCGGCCATCTGCCCGCCGCCGAACTCGTCCATCACGTGCAGGCGCTGGCCATCCACCTCGATGATGGCTTCCAGGTACTCGCCGTCGGACGCGATGAAGGTGGCGGCAACGATGCTGGCCGTCACTTCTGCGCCTGCTCCAGCAGGGCCGGCAATTCCTTCAGCATGGCCTCGCGCGTGCGCAAGCCGGCCGACTGCTCACCCTTCTTGTCATCCTGCACCAGGCGCGCAAAGACGATGCTGCGCTCGCCCTTGCTGGCCCAGCCCACGAACCAGCCGTAGCCATGCGCTTCGTCGAAGCCGCCGTCGGCCTTGCGCGGGAAGGCGGCGCCCGTCTTGCCATGCACTTGCCAGCCGCCCACGTCCGCCAGGCGGGTCAGGCGCTGCGTTGCTTCCATCGCCTGTTTCGTCACGGGCAGCTGATAATTGACCAGCTTGCGCAAGAACCCCAGCTGTTCCAGTGGTGAAATTTTCAGCGAAGAACTGATCCACGAGCGCTCCAGGCTGTTGTCCTTGCCCGGATCTCCCGAGACATCCGCATTGCCATAGCGCAAAGCCTTCGCGTATTTCTGGAAGCGCTCGGCGCCCAGCGCCTGCGTGATCTGCTGCGAATACCAGACGACGGAATACTGCATCCAGCGCGACGGGTCCGTATCCTGGCGCCAGGCTTCGCCGCCCCAGTCCACGTAGCCCTGACGGTACGGCAGGGCCGGCTTGTGCTCGTCCTTGAGGAAGCCGGCGTCATAGCCCATCAGGCTGAGCGCGATCTTGAACGTGGATGCAGGGGTGACTCTGTCGAGGCAATTGCCCTCTTGCAGCAAGACGGCACCCGTTTTGGCATCGGCCATGGCCGTGCAGATGGTAGCGGCCCTGGCCTGCGAAGCGGCCAGGGTGGCGGCCGTCAGGCCGAGGATAAACTGGAACAATGCGCGATATTTCATGGGCCTCCGGGGTTGGGGGAGAAGGACAAAGCGAAATTGTACCGGGCAGCACGGCGCGATGCCAGCGCTGATAACATTGCCTTGACCTTAGTGACCGCCCGGCTGGCGTTCCCGCTTCAGCCGCTCCTCTTCCAGCTCGTCCATACCCAGCTTTTCCTCGTCGATCAGCGCATGCTCGCGCCGTTCGCGTTCCAGCTCCGCTTCCAGGCTGTCATCATTGACTTCCCGCTCGATTTTCTCCGGCATGCTGTGCTCCTCCAGGGTGGTTGACTAGTATTCTCCGGCAAGCTTGCCCGCCTGTGCCACGGCGTCGTGCGGATGCAGGCTTTCCATATGCCGTACGGTAACACGCGCCTGCGCATGATGTGACGCCAGTGGCGCCAGCGCCGCCTGCACGCGGCGGGCCGCATCTTCCACATACATCAGGTTAGCACCATTCAGGCGCGCGAACGCCTGTTCGTCCGCCCGTTTCACGGCCGTCTGCAAGGGCGTCGCCAGCGCCGCCTCCACCAGGTCGATCAGGGGGAACAGCTCCAGCTCCGCCTGTTCCGTCAAGGGCACGGTGACCGTCGCCGTGCTGCGCTGGCTGTGCGGCGTGGCCAGGCTCGCGTGTTCCTGCAGCCAGGCGCGCGCGGCCGCGCCGTCGATGCCGCCCGCGCCGAACCGCGCCGCAAAGGCGTCGGCCAGCAATTGCCGCGACAGCGCCGCCGAACATGGGCAAGTCGACGAGTAGCCGATCTCCACCGTCAGGGACAGCGCAAAGCCCTGCGGAGTAACACTGGCCTGCAGGCGCACGGGATACGATTTCCAGCCCGACAAGCCCGCCGTCAGCAGCGCCGGCTGGCGCCGCAGCAAGGGAAACGCCAGCGCCAGGCGCGCCTGCGTGCTGCCGCAATCGGCGTGACTGTCCACCATGCGCCGCAGCACGGCGGCCAGCCCTCCCGCATCGAGCGGCTGCGCGGCGGCAAACGCATCAAGCAGCAGATACAAACGCGACATGTGGATGCCCTTGACGCGCGGGTCGGGCAAATCGACTTGCACGTCGGCCCAGGCATGCACTTGCTGCGCCTGCCCGCCCTCTTCCAGCCACAGGGGCAAGGCGATGCCCTGCATGCCGACCCACTCGAGCGGCAAGGGGCTGCCCAGATGGGGGCCGGCCGCCACGTCAGGCAGGGGCGAGGAAATCGAATCGCGCTTCATGGGATGACTCCATATGCAAACAAGTTGCATATCATGAAGAAAAATTCCCGCATTTGCAAGCAACTTGCATTAATGCGCGTATTGACGGGTCAACTGGCCTTGCGAAACGTCAGATTGATGCGCTGCGCGCCCAGCACCGCGTGTTCGCCTTCCTTCAGCGGCGCCACGCCGTGGAAGCGCAAGCGGTCGGCGCCGCCCCACACCACCACGTCGCCGTGCAGCAGACCGATGCGCGCCGCCTTGTCGGCCCGCTCGGCTCCGCCAAACAGGAAAGTGGCGGGCAAACCGAGCGAGACGGAGACGATGGGCGCGTTGAAATCGCATTCATCGCGGTCCTGGTGCAGGGCCATGCGCGCGCCGGGCGCATAGCGGTTAAGCAGGCAGGCGTCGGGAACAAAGCCCGGATAGCCGGCCGCCAGCGCCGCCGCCTGCGCCAGGCGCAGGAACACGGGCGGCATCGGCGGCCATGGAAGACCGCTGTCCGGATCGCGCCGCGCATAGCGGTAGCCGCGTCCATCCGTGACCCAGCCCAGGGGGCCGCAATTGCTCATGGCAACCGACATGCGCAAGCCGCCCGGCGTAGCCATGTGGCGCAGGGGCGCGGCCAGCACGATGGCGTCCAGGGCCGGCAGCAGCTCGTCCAGGCAGGGCAGCGCGAAAGCGCGCAGCAGAACGGACGCGCACGAGCCCGGCACCAGCGGCACGGGGCCGGCCGGGACTTGTTCTTCATCGGCGAACAGGGACAGGTTCATGCCGCCTATTTTAGCCGCGCCATGGAAAAAGCGCGCGCGGCCGCCCCATGGTGCGCTACAGTAGCGCTTCCGACCACTAACACCCGCCTCCACGATGGATCATTACGCCGATTTGCTGCAAACCCTGGCGCAGCAGGAAGAATCCCTGCAATTCGAACGCTTCGACAACGACGCCGCGCTGGCCGTGGGCCTGTGGATCGTCGAGGAAGTGCGCAAGCGGGGCAAGGCCGTCACCGTCAACATCACGCGCAACGGCCAAGTGCTGTTCCACCACGCCATGACGGGCGCCACGGCCGACCAGGCGGACTGGATACGCCGCAAGAACAATACGGTGCAGCGCTTTTGCCGCAGCTCCTATTACATGGGCATCTCGTATAAAAGCCGCGGCAGCACCTTCGAAGACGTGAAATACCTCGATGACATCGAATACGCGGGCCACGGCGGCGCCTTTCCCCTGCTGATACGCGGCGTGGGACTGGTCGGCACCGTCACCGTTTCCGGCCTGGCGCAGGCGGACGACCACGCGCTGGTGGTGGCCGCGCTGCAGGCGCAGCTGGACGCGCACTGACGCCCCGCAGGCGCCATCCGCGCCGGCTACCGGGACAGGCTCTAAATGCGCTGGCCGCCGTCGATGGGAATTTCCGCGCCCGTGATGTACGAGGCGCGCTCGCTGCACAAAAACTCCACCAAATCGGCCACTTCGGCCGTCGTGCCCAGGCGGCGCAGGGGGATTTGCGTGTCGACGATGTGCGAGGTGCCAGGCGACAGGATGGCCGTGTCGATTTCGCCCGGCGCGATCGCGTTGACGCGCACGTTCAGCGGCGCCATGTCGTTGGCCATTTCGCGCGTCAGCGACGCCAGCGCCGCCTTCGAACTGGCGTAGGCCGAGCCGGCAAACGGGTGCACGCGGTAGCCGGCGATCGAGCACAGGTTCACGACGGCGCCGTGCGCGTTCGACAATTCCTGCGCGAAGCCGCGCGTCAGCGCCAGCGGCGCAAAAAAGTTGGTGTTGTACATTTCCTGCCACGTCTGCATGTCGGTGGTCAGCGAATTGACGCGCGAGCCGCCCGGCCCCTTCGGCGACACGCCCGCATTGTTGACCAGGGCGTGCAGTTTCGAGTCGCCCAGCATGGGGCGCAGCGTCTCGACCATTTGCCCGATCTGGCTCAGGTCCGACAAATCCATGCACACATGCGTGTTGTGCTCCTGGCTGCGCGGGCAACCGCCGGGAATCGGGCTGCGCGAGACGGTGATGACCCGCCAGCCCAGGCTGCGGAAGCGCTCGGCCACCGCGTGGCCGATGCCGCGGCTGGCGCCCGTGACGATGGCGGTTTTCTGTTCACTTTTCTGTTCAGTCTTGTGCTCAATGTGCGTCATGTTCTTCCTCGTTCTGTTCTTGTTCGCTTGCGCCGGCGTGGATGCGCTCCTGGCGCATGACATAGGCCAGCATCTGCGTGCCGCCGTCGAGAATGTCCTGTTCGATGGCGCGCCGCGCGGCCGCGCCGTCGCGCTGGCGCAGCGCGCTGATGATGGCGTGGTGGTGGCCTACCCGCATGTCGGGCGAAAAGCTGGCGTAGCCGGCAGCGATCAGGGGCGCCGTCTGCATCCACAAATGGTCGACGAAGCGTTTCAAGGTCGGCATGCCGGCCGCCTGCGCAAGGCCCAGGTGAAACGCCTGGTTGCATTGCAGGGCCGCCGCCAGGTCGTGCCGGGCGATGGCCTCTTCATTCGCCTGCAGCAGGCGCTCCAGGTCGGCCAGGGTAGCGTCGTCGATGCGCTGCGCCGCTTCGAACGCGCCCAGGCCTTCCAGTTCCAGGCGCAGCGCGCGGATTTCCAGGTAGCGCGCCACGCTCAGCACGGGCACGCGGAAGTCACGGGGCGAGCGCAGCACCAGCGCCTCTTCCTGCACCAGCTGCAGCATGGCGTCGCGCACGGGCGTGACGCTCGTGCCCAGCTGCAGCGCCAGCTCACGGATGCGCAACCGGTCATTCGGCTGGAAGCGCCCGGCCGCCAGCGCCTCGCGCAGCATGGCGTACACGGACTTGCCCAGATTGACGTGCACCAGACTGTCCAGTTGATGGTTCATGCGTGTTCTTGATCGTTGAAAAATTATGATGCATCATACATCAATGTGAAAAACAGTGTTTTTCCTGGCGTGCACAGAAGACAGGACGCGCCGCCAGACCGTACAATCAGCCGCCACCGTCTCGAAAGGAATGCCTTTGAACTGGGATTATCCGCAGGCCCATACCCTGCCCGTCACGCCCGAAGCGGGCGACATCGACGGCTTGCAACACACGAATAACGCCGTCTATGTGCGCTGGTGCGAACATATCGCCTGGCACCACTCGGCCACCCTGGGGCTGGACCTCGACGATTACCGGCGCCTGGACCGCGCCATGGCGATACGCCGCGGCGAATACGACTACCTGCTGCCGACGCGGGCCGGCGAAGCGCTGACCCTGGCCACCTGGCTGTGCGCCAGCGATGGCCGCTCCAGCATGGAACGGCGCTTCCAGCTGATCCGCGACAGCGACAGCGCCACCGTCGTGCGCGGACGCTGGGACTTGATCTGCATCGAATTGAGCAGCGGCCGCGCGCGCCGCCTGCCGCCCGAGTTTCTGGCCGTGTACGAACCGGCCATCGTCTTGGCTGGCGCGTAAAGCGGACGCCTGGGCCGCCGTTTTGCGCGCCATTCGGCGAAGATGCGGGGCTTTTCTTGCGCCTCCGCAGTGCAACATGCATTTCGCTCCTGCTTTGCCCGTGCATGCTTTAGAATCAGCGACCTCAGCCCCGTAAAACAGGATAAAACATATGACGGCAGTCGGGAATACCGAACCACAAGAGCTCAAGCGCGGCCTGAAAAGCCGCCACATCCAGCTCATCGCCCTGGGCGGTGCCATCGGCACCGGCCTGTTTCTGGGCATCGCGCAAACCATCAAGATGGCCGGCCCCTCGGTTCTGCTGGGCTACGGCATCGCCGGCGTCATCGCCTTTTTGATCATGCGCCAGCTGGGCGAGATGGTGGTCGACGAACCCGTCGCCGGCTCCTTCAGCTATTTTGCCAACAAATACTGCGGCCACCTGCCCGGCTTCCTGTCGGGCTGGAATTACTGGGTGCTGTATGTGCTCGTCAGCATGGCCGAACTGACGGCCGTCGGCATCTACGTGCAGTACTGGTGGCCCGGCGTGCCCACCTGGGTCTCGGCGCTGATCTTCTTTTGCGTCATCAACGCCATCAGCCTGCTCAATGTAAAGGCTTTCGGCGAGATGGAATTCTGGTTCGCCCTGATCAAGGTGGTCGCCATCATCGGCATGATCGTCTTCGGCGCATACCTGCTCGCTTCCGGCGACGCCGGTCCGCAAGCCTCGGTGGCCAACCTGTGGCAGCACGGCGGCTTCTTCCCGAACGGCTGGCAGGGACTGGTGATGGCCATGGCCGTCATCATGTTTTCGTTCGGCGGCCTGGAACTGGTGGGCATCACGGCGGCCGAGGCGGATGATCCAAGCACGACGATTCCGCGCGCCACCAACCAGGCCATCTACCGCATCCTGATTTTCTATATCGGCGCGCTGGGCATCTTGCTGTCGCTGTACCCGTGGCAAAACGTCGTCACCGGCGGCAGCCCCTTCGTGCTGATCTTCCATGCGCTCGACAGCAATCTGGTGGCCACGGCCCTGAACGTGGTGGTGCTGACGGCCGCCCTGTCCGTCTACAACAGCGGCGTGTACTGCAACACGCGCATGCTGTTCGGCCTGGCCAAGCAAGGCAATGCGCCGCGCGCGCTACTGCACCTGAACCGCCGCGGCGTGCCGCTGGTGGCGCTGGGCGTATCGGCCCTGGCGACGGGCGCCTGCGTGGTGGTCAATTACTTCATGCCGGGCGAAGCGTTCGAAGTACTGATGGGCCTCGTCGTGTCGGCGCTGATCATCAATTGGGCCATGATCAGCTGGATCCATTTGCGCTTCCGCGCACAGAAGAAAATCGAAGGCAAGACGACCCTGTTCCAGAGCCTGGGCTACCCGTTCACCAACTACCTGTGCCTGGTGTTCCTGGCCGGCATTCTGGTGATCATGTACCTGACGCCGGGCCTGCGCATTTCCGTCTACCTGATACCCGTGTGGCTCGCCGCGCTGGGCGTCGGTTACTGGATCAAGCAAAGCAAGGCCAGGGCATAGGCTTGCGCTGTATTTTGCAATCGGCAAACAAAAAGCCCGTCTTCGCAGACGGGCTTTTGACATTGGAGGCTGCCGGTTTTACGCCGTGGCGGCCCCACTCTCCTCCGGCAGCACATCGGCTCGCCACGTGCTGATGGTCATGCCCGCATACGACTGCAGCAGCACGTCGTCGCTCAATGTCAGCATCGCCTGCTGGCGCTGCTCCGCCTTTTTCTCTGGAGTCATGCCCAGCTCGTCCGTCTTGTACGGCCCCAGCACGGGCAGCAGGTCGCGCAGCACGGAATAGTTGCCTGGCGTGGTCTTGTCCGATTCCAGCTTGCCCAGGAAATACTTCATGACGCGCTCGGACTGGTTGCCCTCCTGCCGCAAGCTCGCCTTGACCATCTTGCCATCCTTGTACGCCACTTGCGCATCGCTGCTGGCCGTATCCTCGATCTGATGGTAGGTATAGTTCTGCGATTCCGTATTGTCCAGCAGGCGCAACGGCACGCCGGGGACGAGCGTTTCATGGAAGCTGGCGCTCAGCTTCGATTGCTGCTGCTGCCGGATCGACCGCTCGTCCTGGCTGGCGCCGGCCTGCTCCGTCTTTTGTGACACTTCATAATTGAAGCCATCCCTTTCCGCACTGCGCATGGGATTGCTGAATTTCACGGTTTGCGACACGGAGGCGCTGAAATCGGCCAGTCCCGTCAGGATGGACTTGTCCTCGGCCGCCAGGCGCCACTTGCCCGTCGCGGGATTGTCCGTGGCCACCTGTGGCGCGGCGGCGTTGCTGTGCAAGGCAGTGAAGCTATCCTTGAGCATGGACACCAGGCCCGCGTCGCCATGGCCGCGCGACGCCGCCTGGTCGAACTGTTTCATGTAACTGTCCAGCGCCTTGGCTTGGCGCTCCTTGCTGCCCAGGGTATTGAGTTGGCTGGCGTCGGCCATGACGGGGCCGCG
>NZ_JABXFH010000034.1:0-63678 GCF_013372745.1 Janthinobacterium sp. BJB401
GCGAAAGCGGGCTTTTTCCCACAGCCGGTCGTGGAAGGGCAGGACGATCACGTTGCAGATCGGCTCGACCACGGCCAGCAAGCCGCCGAAGGCCATGGAACCGGTGGCCCAGTACATGACGCCGAACGCCACGCCCATGTGCAGGCTTGTCTGGCTGAGCTTTTCCCCGGCCAGCGCGGCAAAGCCCAGGCGGCTGGCTGCGTAGCGGCGGCGAATCGCGTGCCAGGCTTTTTCATGCCACGGCAACAGGGCCACGTTGATGATCGGTTCGATGATTGCGGCCAGGCCTCCGAGTGCCAGGGACCCCGTCAGCAAGTAGGCGAGGCCGAAGGCGATCGACATATGCGTGCAGACCTGGCTGAATGTTTTGATGGCGGTGAACAAGGGAGGCTCCTTTCTGTTGAATTCGCTTATCCTTGATTTAGATAGTAACGATTCTCATTTACAAAAGGAAGTAAAATATTTCAACCGGACTCATAGATTGAAGCTATGGTTTGTGAAATATCAATTGCCCCTGCTGTGGGCACATCCCGCTACAGCGTTCAGCGTATCGCCGTCGCCTGCGACCACACGGCTTGCCAGCGGTCCTCGCGCCATTCGTAGCTATCCATATGCCAATAGCGCGAGCGGGGGACGGATTGGCCGCCGAAATTGATTTCAAGCTGGGCCTGGTAGCGCAGGACGGCCGCGTCGCCGTACAGGCGCACGGCGATCTCGCCCGGTTCCCAGCTCAGATAGCGCATCTGGCCCGCCGCGATGGCGCCCAGATATTCTTCCCGCGACAGCATGCTGCCGATAGGCGTAATCAACTGAAAATCATCCGCATGCAGGATGCGCGCCGCGTCGGTATCCGCCGCCACCAGGGCGCGCAAGCGGCTGCGTTCCGTGTGGCGCAGCAGTTCTATTTGCTGTTCGTTATCCATTGCTACATTGAAATCGGTCATGACAGTCCTGTTCGGGTAGGTGATTGACACTTTGACGGTTTTTGTCCAAAAGCCATGTTGACACTATATGGCCATAGTGTCAACATGGCTACATGAGCACCGATACCCATAAAACCCAGCGCATACTCGACGCGGCCCTCGGCGTGTTTTGCCGCTACGGCTACCGCAAGACGTCCATGCTCGACATCGCGCAGGCGGCCGCTATGTCACGCGCCGCGCTATACCTGCACTTCAAAAATAAGGAAGACGTGTTTCGCGCCGGTTCCGAACGGGCCCATGCCACCGTCATGGCGCACGTGACCGCGGCGCTGGCCGAACCCGGCCCCGTTTTGACGCGCATCGAAACGGCGCTGCTGGCATTCCAGCAAGGCTTGATGGCGGAAATTTCAGCCAGCGCCCATGGGCAGGAATTGTTCGATGCCAATATGAGCCTGGCTGCCGACATCACCCTGACGGCGCGGGCAACCTTGGTGGCATCCCTGGCCGGTGCGCTGGATCAGGCCGAAGCGGCGGGCGACATCGCGCTGCGCCGGGTCGACGCGACTGCCGTGCAGGTGGCCGGCTTGCTGGTGGCGACCATGGATGGCATCAAGCACACGCAAGGGGGAGGGGAGGCGTTGCGCCAGGGCATGGCGCTGCACATGCGCCTGCTGGGCGCGGCGCTGCTGCGCATGTGAGCGGCAAGGCTCGCATGCGCAGTCGAGCTAGGGTTGTTACGGCAGGGTTTTCAGCACGGTCTTCGTGGGCACGGAGAAATTATAGTTGTCGTGGCGGTCCCAGTTGATCGACCACGTCATCACGCCGCGGAAGTCCGGATACGCCTGCAGCGGCTTGATGGTGCCGCAGTTGAGCAGGCGCGTCAGGCAATTCAAGGCATTGCTGACGTCGGCATTCGTCGTGAAACCCGAACCGGCCGAGCTGCGGCCCGACGGCACGCCAAAGCCCACCTGGTCCGGACGCAGGCCTGCGAAGGTATTGCCGCCATAATTGAATCCTTCGATCAGCATGCGCGCCGTGGCCACCAGCTGGTCGGCCGAACCGGCCTTGATGGGACCGGTAGCGTATGGCGTGTAGATATCGCCATTGTTGTAATACTGCGGGTGCAGCACCGTCAGCTCGCTGCGCAGGGCGTTGATGATGGGAATGTAGGCGCCCCAGATGCTGCCATAACTCGTGTAGCCCCCTTCCACATACACCCATTCCGGCGCCATCGACAGGTAAAAGCTGCTGCCGACCTTGGTTTTCAGGTTTTTCACGGCGATCGGCAGGTAGGTCTGGATGGCTGCGCCTTGCGCCACGCCGTTTTCCAGGTCCAGGTCGATGCCATCGAAGCCATACTTGGTGATGATGGCGTACAGGCTGTTGGTGAAATTCGTCGCTTCGGCCGTGTTGCCGACGGAAACGGAGCCGTTTTGTCCGCCCAGCGACAGGATGACTTTCTTGCCTTTCGCACGCTTGGCGGCCACGTCGGCGATGAATTGCGCTTCCGTGCCTGCGCCCGGATCGATGGTCAGACTGACATTGCCGCCGCCCGCGTTGTCGCCGAAGGAGACGACGATCACGTCCCAGTCATCGCTGACCTGGCTGATCGGATACGTGGCGCCGCTGGGGTTGGTGAAGTTGTGCCAGTAACCGATCAGCGCGTGTTTCGCCAGGCCCGTGGGGGTGGGCGTCGGTGTTGGAGTCGGTGTCGGGGTGGGAGTCGGCGTAGGTGTTGGGGTAGGCGTAGGCGTAGGTGTCGGAGTTGGTGTAGGAGTTGGCGTAGGAGTGGGTGTCGGTGTCGGCGTGCCGCAGTCGCCCACCGCCGTCCAGGGCTGGCCGCTGCCGGCGCCGCCGCTGCTGGTCGACGGGTTATTTCCTTGCGTCCACCAGTTGGCCGTGTAATTGACGTTGTTGTAGCTGGCCTGGCCGCCGCCGTTGTAGGCCGTGCCGCTGTTCCACGGTGTGTAGCAGGCGACCGCTTGGGCCGAGGCGGCCAGCAACTGGCTAGCGCCGCCGCTGGATCCGTCGCCGCTGCCGCCACCGCAGGCGGCCAACGTTCCCCCGAAGAGGGTAAGGATGAGGGTATTCATGACTGTCCGGTTCATTGCGTCTCCTTGTGTATTTTTTTGGCCGGGCGGCTGGACACCGTCCGATTTTTCAGAGTGCAAGCATTGCAGGTGGTAGTCAACTGGTTTTGTCCCTTGCGCAAGATCACAATACCAGTTGCCGTCTTTCCCCATATGAAGGGCGATGCGGGCCATACCAGTGGCTGTTTTCCAGTGTGCTGGTATGGTGCCGGGAGCAGGGCGGGGAAGGGAGGTGGATACCAGGCAAGGTCTTGCGGCGGTTACGGCGCTGTTTCCTCGCGCAATTCCGCATGCGGCACGCGCGACAGGTCCAGCAGCATTTGCGTCAAGGCCACGGTCTGGCGCTGCATCAGCCGGTAATCCGCCCGGGTCACGGCGTCGACGCCATAGTTGAGCCAATAGGTCGGTTGCGTGACGTAATGCACCGTGGGAATGCGCCGCGAAGCGCGTACATATTGGCCCGCGCCAGGCCAGCCGGCATACTTCGAGCCGGGTTTGATTGGAGGCAACACGAACGCTGGCGCCGCATCGGCCTGCCGCACCATGGCACGGGACGCCTCCATCAGGGCCGGCGTGCGGGGCGAAAACACGGCGGCCGGCTCGAACCTGCCCGTGGGAGCCAAATAACCGTTGCTGTCGGGCAGCACTTCCAGCGCACCCAGGTTGCCGATGGCGAGCATCGCGGCGATGCGCTGCATCAAGCCATCGTTCTTGTGCCGTTCGAGAAACTGTTCGGTGCCCACGCCGCCCGCGAGGTCGCCGCTCGTCAGCAACAGCATGACGCTGCGCGGCAAGCTGTCGTGCGGCAGGCGCGTCAGGTACTGGGCCATGTCGACGATGGCGTTCGGCCCATTGTCTGCCAGCGCGTTCGTGCCATCCGTGTGGCTGCCCAGCACCATCAATTCCTCGGACTTGCCGGGGATGATGCCGATCAGATTGCGCGTCTGCACCTGCCGCACGGTGGCAGCCATGGTCAGCCGCAGCACGGGCGCCGTGCCTGCCAGCACGCTTTCGCGCAGGCGCTGGCCACCGTCGCGGTCGATAAACACGCCGGGCAACTGGCGCACTTTGCCATCGCCGGGCGCATACAGGCCGGCCGCCGTCAGGGGCGGCGTATCGAGAATGACTATCACGCCCGCCGCACCGGCCGCCTGCAGACTGTCCAGCAGGGCGATGAACGGCCCCAGCATCTGGAACTGGCGCGCATACGACGTGTCCGGCCCCATGGCGTGGTCCGGATCGTGGACGTGCACGGCGGTCTGGTGAAACGCCTGGCCTGTCCACGCCACGGCGGGCATGTCGACGAGCACCAGCTTGCCGGCCAGGCTGGCATCGGGCCTGGCCTCCGGCGCCAGATAGGCGATGCGGCCCGTAATACCAGACGGCGGCGTTACGCCCGAATACGGGATGTAGCCGACCGTGGACAATACGCTAACTCTGTCGTCGTAGAGCAGTTCCAGGCCCCAGTCGTCCATTTGCACCGACCATTGCCGGAAGCTGACGGGCTCGAAGCGCAGTTGTTTGACACCGGCGCGCGCCAGGCGTTCATGCAGGGCGTCGATATACGCTTCATGCCGGGGCGATCCGGTGGCGCGCAGGCGGCGCTCATCCAGGTCGACTTGCCAGTCCAGCAGCTGTTTTCTGGACAGGAACTGCGTGGCGTCGACCGTCACGGCAGCCGATGCAGGCAGGGCGCGCGCGGGCCAAGGACCAGGCTTGCTGGCGCAGGCGGACAAGGCGGCCGTAATGGCCAGCGCGCCGGCGTGGGACAGGGCGCGACGGCAAGATGCTAGCGCCGTGCGTGCAGGTAGCTTGAGACTTCTCATGCAAAATAGTCGGTAAATACCTGATTTCATTGATATTGTAGGTCTTGAAAATACTGGTCACGGACGGCAATTTACCACGAGACCAGGCGCCGGGCCGGCACGCCTGAGCGGGCGACGCTTTTTCAAGCGTCAGGTTCCTTTCTTCAAAGAAAACCTGTAACTTCCTGCATGGCAGCAGGCCATGGCGAAAGCGACAATCATGAAAAAGATATTGATACTGGGTGCAGGCGGACAGGTGGCGCAGTGGGTCATCCGCGCCTTGGCGGGTCGTGACAACATCGCCTTGACGCTGCTGCTGCGCAATCCCGGCAAGCTGCCCACGCCAGTCCCGTCCAACGGCACCGTGCTGGCCGGCGACGTGCTGGACCAGGCATTGCTGCGGCAAACGATGCCCGGTCACGACCTGGTCTACGCCAATCTGGTGGGCGACGACATGGAAGACCAGGCCAACAGCATCATTGCCGCCATGCAGGCCTCTGGTGTCGAGCGCCTGATTTTCGTCCTGTCGATGGGCATCTACGACGAAGTTCCCGGCAAATTCGGCGCATGGAACAACGCCAGGCTGGCGGAACACCTGAAACCATTCCGCCGCGCCGCCGACGCCATCGAAGCGTCGGGCCTGGCATACACCATCGTGCGCCCAGCCTGGATGACGGACGAGGATGAAGTCGACTACGAACTGACGACGCGCCACGCGCCATTCAAAGGCACCGTGGTATCGCGCAAGAGCGTGGCAGACCTGATCGCCCGCATCATCGACGTGCCAGACTTGCACCAGCACGCCAACCTGGGCGTGAACAAACCGAACACGGACGGGGACAAGCCGTATTTCATGTAGCGTGTTCAAGCGAAGGAATCCAGCGGCCGCGACAGCGGCTCGCGGATAGGGAAAATCGCATTTGCGATTGGGGAGTTGGCAAAATGGGGGGGGTTACGAAATTCATCCATAACTTCGCATTCTTGTTACCTTTGGAAGCTGTTGCGGCCTGAATTCAGTCCTTGATAGGGCGGGGAGTGAAAGTTTCCCCGTTAAGATTGTTGCTATGGGTGGAAATCGAAATTGTTGCTAGTCGGATGGGTGAGAACCGCAACAGTCACCTTGAGAAAACCTCATACAAGACGCTTTCGGGCTTCCAGGTGTTGTGTTGCTTTATTTATGTATGAATTTTGGTTGTTCCAACATACTCAAATGCGGTGGCTATTTTTGAGGGACAGCCGCAAGACAACGGCCACAGCTGCGAAGTCGGAGGGGGTGAACAAACCTGCCCCGAAAGCGAATATCGTCCACATGCTCCGTACAATATATCTTATTGATTTGTAAGCGTTTTCAGTAGAAACGCCTATCCGCTTACCAACTTCTATCGATTCAGAGGTGGCATGGCCTATGCGGATGTAGATACTTCACAGCGTCGTTGAGACCCGGCCTACGGCTATGGCCAGGTTCGTATCGTATCGCGTCAATAGCCGGTCGGAAATCGTACCCACCGCTCTACATTGCGTCGGATAGCCCAGATGACATTCAAAAAATCGAAACGAAACGGTTCGAGCGCCGCCGCTGAATTGCCGCGCGTACACAAATTTGAATTCATTTTTCTAGGAGCCACAGGAATGGCTCCACGTTGGTCGGCCGTACTTGAGAGGAGTGTTAGTGCTGTAACAAATCGACGATATCAATCTTCAATACTTCGGCCAATTTTTCAATATTGTCGAGAGACACGGTCTCGAGAGCGCCCTCGATACGAGAAAGGAACACACGGGAGAGACCCGAATGCTCTGCCAGAACCTCCTGGCTAAGCCCTCTTTTTGCACGCCAATCCTTTAGATTACGAGCGAGTCGTTCTCGGGCTGTTTTGACTGTGTAAGGGCTGCTCATGACAGCCGTAGCATGAGTTATATACTTTGCTCGGTCTATAAAGTATACGTTACAATATTTCATAATGCGGCAAAGCGCGCTCATTGCGTGTTTCCGCGTCATTTCTATCTTCAATTTTTACTGCCATCAATATGGCTAGGGCAGGTTTGCTCCTACTCGTTTACTAGCAGAACCCATCCACAGGATGCTTTGACCTTTGCGACTTTTAATTACGAAATGACTTCAGCTCAATTCCTTTCTTCCTACTGTATTTTTTCAGCTGCAGTGGCCGCATTCCGCGGAGGGCTTCTGCTCCCAGACCGAACCGATGCCGATAGCAAGGCGGTGGCGAAAGCGTTCAGAGAAGCCACCAAGGGGCTGGCACAGCCAGATTTGGCGCGCGTTACCGAGTATTTGCATTGGATATCCGCGCAGCCAGATTGCGTTGAAAGTAATCGAACCCAGGCATACGCCACAGAATTCCGTCTCGACCGGGCCATGGCGAGAAGTGGACGTGAGTTAATCGACGATGGAACCTTAATTACCGCAACTGAGCTGTGCCTTCGCACCGGTGCCGCTGAAGGTCACTTACTCCAGTTGGTACGTGAACGAAAAATCTTCACGATGCCGCACTGGGTTGAGGGTGTCTTTGGCGAGGACTATTACCCTGCCTTTTTCGCTGAATCGCACTACGATTGGGCTTCTCTTACCGCTGTCTCAGAAGCGTTGCTTGGCATTGATGGAATTCGTAAATTTCGCTTTTTTACGACCGAACACCCGGATTTGGACAACCAGACACCGTTAAAAATACTAGCGGCTACAGCGCGACACGATGGCGCCGTAACGCGCGAACAGGTGCTTGAACGTGTGCTATTGGCTGTAAAGGAATTTCGAAGGCGGGTGCCTAAAGTGAGGTTGAAGCTATGACACTGCGTGACGAAGCTCAATCTAATTACACGTTCGTTAAGCGAGCCTGGCGGCATCTGCTCCTGCTAGTTGCCACCCTTATGCCGCCGGTCAGTCATGCCTACACCGCCATTGCGCAGGTCGAGGGGACACCACACGGTACGCTTTACGCGGCGTGGGGTTACCAAACTCAAAAAGCAGCTGACTTGGCCGCTGTAAAAGGATGCAGAACCGCAGCAAAACAACTCGGCCTCACTAAAAAGGTCACAACGTGCGCCGTAATGCATAGGCAAAAAGGGTTCGGGGGCGGAGCGATAGTATGCGGCTCGGCGGGCTGTAATCTCAGCACAGGCCTCGATACGCAACAAGATGCCGTGGACCGGGCATTTCGCCAATGCGAGCAACAAAAAATGGGGAATTGCCAGACCACGGACATCATTAGTTGGTGGGACGAGGCTGGATATAGCCAGCGCAATGAGGCGAAACGGGAGCCGAAGCCGCAGTGCGGTCCGCCACCTGGGCGAACAGTTCGGTCTACCTACCAGTGCAGTAACGGCGACTGCGTACGTACGTTTGAAAATGGCTGCACGCAGCGGTTCCAAGCCCAGTATTGCCACGACCCCATCAGTGGTAAATGGGACTGGAAATCGGATGGATGCTAGCCAAAGGTACGCGGCAGCCACACTAATTGAAACAAGTCTTCACCGATGACCCCAGGTAAAAAAGTCTTATATCTGCCCGCGAGGACCTACGTTTGTCCATCCTTGAGAAAAATGAAAACTCTACAAAAAATTTCAGCAACAGCAGCTATGCTTATTATTGGCGGATGTGGCGGTGGAAGTTCCAATAGCAATGCGGGCCCGTCCACGCCACCGGCAACGGTCACGCCGCCAGTAACGGCGACGCCTACGACCATAACCAATATTTTGACCGGCACCGCAGCGCCGGGCGTCGCCACCCAGACTATTCGCGGGACGGCATACGTAGGCGCCTCCGTGACCGCCTATAGCGTGCAGGCGGATGGCAGCTCCGGTGCGGCCTTGGGTGCCGCTGCCACTGCCGATGTCAACGGTCTGTTCGTCATCACAGCAACCTCCGCACCATTGGGTCCGGTGCGCCTCGTGGCGGTTGGCGGAACAGTAGCCCGCGCTGCAGACAACACTATTCAGCCAGGTGGTTCGCTGGAGCTGATAACGCCGTTCGTGACAACTGAATACAACAACTTCAAAATTAGTCCGCTGACCGATATCGCGGCTAACGCGATGACATCGAGCGCTCGGAGCGGCGCGACATTGGCCAACGCATTCGTCGAGGGCATGCAGCGCCTGCTCGAACTAGACGTTGCAAACGTCGTTTTCCTGCAAGACAAGTCGGTCTACCTGAATGTGTTGAAAGGCGCCGTCAAGAGCGACACCACGTATTACGGCGCCCAATCTTTGCAAGGCCAAGAACTACTGAATGGGCTGGAATACCTCGGCGTTATGCTGGACCTGCCCGCCCAAGCGGTGGTGAAGGCTGTCGGTGCCGCAGCTCAGAGTAGCTACGCGTTGGCCAATGTAGATGGTACGGGCATGCCCATCAGTGTCGGGACATGGGCGAACGGCACGTTTAACCCCAGCGCGACAATGCCCCTGAAGGCACTACGGGACGCGAAAACGCCTGAGGCACAAAAAGTTGCTGGGACTGTTGCCGGCACTAAAGTCACCCCTCGTCTTAACGAGTACGTGAGTCGCTACTTAGTTATGGACTTCGTCATGGATACCGCGTGCCGTAGCAATGCATCGCTGTATTTCACTAGCCGCTATCCCTTCTACCAGGTTGATGCTCAGGGCAAAATGTTCGCGGCCGATTGCAGCGCCGCAGCGCAGCGCATTGCTGAACTCAAGGCACGGGTCGCAACTAACAATAGCACTGGAATGAAGTGACAGATTAAGGTGCGGTGCGGCTGCAATCTAAGCGCAAGGATATTTGGAAGCTGCTTTGTAGCCGACGCGCATTAAAGACCAAATCAAAGGAGAGCTGTGAAGCCGCTGGTATTTCTCGATTTTGACGATGTCATTGCTATCCACCCTGACTACACGTCAGGAGTGGTTCTGGCAGCGCTCCGGTCCGGCAAACCGCATCTGACCACAGAACTTTGGGCAAACGTATTTCATCAAGAACTGAGGGCTAACCTAGCGCGGCTGCACCACGAGTTCGAACCCATCTACGTAATCAGTTCATCATGGGCGACCTATATGTCACGCGACGAAATTCAGAACGTACTCATTCGAGGTGGGCTAGGTTTCGTTGCTGCGTCGTTACATTCACGCTGGCGGAGCGCAACCGAGGTGGGCTCATTTCGTGTTACAGATATCGTGGCTTGGTTGAGGGCAAACGGCTCCCCGAGACCGTTCGCGTACGTCATCCTTGACGATTTATCGAGCGGCCGCACTCTGGTCGACTCGGTCCTGGAGCCGCGCACCGTGTTCTGCGATGAATGGGTTGGGTTTGCAAGAATCCAATTCGAGCGCGCCAGAGCAATTCTCTTAGCACAACGGACGTCGTAACCGATAGAGGTTTAGGCTAGCTTTTGACTGCAAATCCTCCCTACATCTGCGTGCGCCCTGGACGCCAGAGCGTCCTTACTGTGTCATCAATGCCCACAGCTTTGGCGGTCATGAACCCTGTACTCTATCTCGATTTTGACGGTATTTTGCATCCAGCAGATGTCCGCGTTACGCCTGAAGAACCTCTGCACCCGAGGGTGTATGTGCGTGGCAGGCCAACCGATGAACCTCTTTTTCGGTACGTTTCGCTGCTCGAGCTCCTTTTGTACCCATACCCTGATTTACGGATTGTGTTGGCGACATCTTGGGTACGCGCGTTCGGGTATGAGAACGCGTTAATGCGGTTATCGCCCGCGCTTCAAGAGCGCGTGATTGGTGCCGCTACATTTCCAGCTCCAACTCGATTTGGTACCATATCCGTGGATGCGGAGGAGCGGGGGCTCACGAATTGGTTATCGCTCGACGACGACCACGTTGGGTGGCCGGAAGAGCGCTTGCATCAGTTGGTTGCCCCAACCAACCCACACCTGGCGCTCGTTGAGCCCGGCGTCGCCGCAAAGCTGGCGACAATGCTCGACGCTCTGTGCGCCGGATTTCCCCTTGATGCAGTAACAAACGTCGCGAGGTCTAAGTCGACGGTAGACCGTCTTTTTGCTCTGCCCAACGTCACAGAGGCGGAGGTCCTCCGCGCACTTGAGGAGGATGCCAGAGTCGAGGAGATACTCCGACAGGCGCGAGCGCAGCGTGACAACGTTACCTAGCCGTCCGGTTGCGCGGCCTTGTTCCCCTGGCACAGCAGTTCGAGCTGTTCGCCGGGCGGCAACAGCCGCAGCTCCAAGTGAATTCCGAAAAATGCAAGACGCGTTTATGAATTGAAAGCGAGAAATCAAATGACAACTTTGGAACAGAAGAGCAAGCTGTTGTCGCGCTGGCTTCGGCACCGGCCAGACGCTATCGGCTTGGAAATCGATAAAAGGGGATGGGTTGACGTTGCTGAGTTGCTCTTGAAATCAGCGGGTGCGGGCGTTGCACTCACTCAAGACGAACTAATGCAAATAGTGGCTGACAACGATAAGCAGCGGTTTTCGTTGAGTGAAGACCGGGCGCGTATCCGCGCGGCACAGGGGCACTCTGTCGATGTCGACCTGAAGCTTCCGGTCAAAAAACCGCCTCCGGTACTTTTCCACGGTACAGTGCAAAAGTCTATCGCATCTATTCGCCGGCAGGGTCTGCTGCCAGGAACGCGACGAGACGTACACCTGTCTGCGACGAAACAAACTGCAGAAGAGGTAGGTGCCCGACGGGGTACCGCTGTTGTACTCATTGTCGAGACATATGCATTGCTTCTCGATGGCCACGAGTTCAGATGTTCAGACAACGGCGTTTGGCTAATTCAGCGCATCCCGGCAAACTATATCCGGTTCCCGGATAAATGAATGCACAGGCGACGCTCAACGCCTCCGTCGCGCCATGGCGCTCTTGCACACCGACGACCTTCAGTTTCACGCCACTAAACCCATGACTTTTCCTCGTCTCATGTAGAGGGATACATCAAGGGGAGTGGCGACGGTTGCTAAAAAATATGAGGGGCATGCTGGTGGTACGCCCCTCATCAAATTATGAAATATCTTTCAACATGATTTCATCGGTGTCTAAATGAGTTCGCGGCGCATCGATAGTCGCGGATTCTCGTGCTTCTTGGAGCGCGTAAAAACTCTTCTTTACAGCTGTATGGGCGTCTTTATACGCGGCGTCAGCGTGCCGGTACGACGCATGGGCCTTCCGCTGCATATCCATGAGCATACGGTGGACAGGGGAATATGCCCCTTCACCTTCATGAAACCGATTCTTCTCCAGTGCTTCCTGCAAATTGATTGCGTGCTCACAGACCTCTAATGTTGCGCGATGCTGGAAGTCCGCTGAGTTTGCCGCTTCTCTCGCAGCGCTGCGGCTTTCGACGGCCGCATTGTATTCAGTCTCGAGCTTAACAAGGTTCGAAACGTCGGAGGTTGTCAGCATAAATTTGTCCTTTGGGAAATTATTTTCTGGGCGCAGGAAGCGCCTACCTTTGGTATAGGCACACGGGAGCGAATCTTGTTATATTCGTTGAAAATATTTTTCCCGCCTGGTGAAATGGAAAATCAAGGCGGCTATATGCTGCAGCAGGCCCTGGCACGCGCAGATGTGACGGAGAATCGCAATTAAAAGGCAGACGACCACGAGGGCTCATTGAAGTGATAGTGCACTACGGAAACGAACCAAGGCAGGCAAGATGGGTATGCGGCCTTAGCCCTCGGTGAGATACTCCGCAGTGTATGCGGCGAGAGTGACCTGTAAAAGCCGGTACTCCCTCGACATTGCTCGGTCGGTTGTTTCCTTTATCTGTACATCGGACCAACCGGCAGCACGAGCGGCGCGACCGAAACCGGCGAGAAGGGAAAGTGCATTGTCGTTTGTGACCTTAAAATCAACTGGAGCGCGCGAGGCGGTAGGGTTCATGTTTATGATTTCCATGGTGAAGTAATGAGTGCTCGAATTGGGACTTGAATTTTCTAGTTGCTATCTGCCGCTTGTCGCGTTTACGCGAGACTCGACGTGGCTTGCGAGCCAGGCATCAACGTCGACCCGGCGCCATCGCAGGAGCCGCGTTCCGGGGATATGCAGGCGAGGAGGAACGGCCAGACGGTTGCGTCGGATGTCTTTTTTAATTGTTTCCGGGCTACGGCCGAGCAAGTCGGCCAAGTCGGCCAAATCCAAAATGGAATTTTCCATATGTTCTCCAAAAAATTATGTGAAGCACCCGAGGCGCCAGAGTGAGCTGGGCGCCGACAGATGCCGGTATGCGTCATTGAGTGACGGCACGTGTAGCGGATGGTTTTATATGCGGGCAAGGACTCATTTATCTTTTCATACTAGCTCGATATTCTGTTTCAGCTATCCAGCACACCATTTCCGTACGTCGCCATCGCAGAAGTTCTTCAAACCCATGCGCCCTTGGCGGTAACTCCCACGCTAGGGACCGGAGCTGTCTCCGTACGGTCGCGACGCTTAGGCCGAGCAATTCGGCCAATTCGACGACATCAAGGTAATTTGTTGGCATTTTGTCTCCACGAGGCGCGTTCAGTTGGAATATGTTCCTCGTGTAGAGAACCTATTTATTAGCGAGCACGAACTAGGCGGTGCCGGACGCGTGTTATTCGTGCTTGTCAATGTTCGCCGAATACTTGAGACACACAATGTGGTTGTAATCGCACCGTTCTACGCTGAGTTCATAGAAGCGCTGTAGTGGCACGTAGATGCATGCGTAATCGAATGACATACTGTGGTAGCGGACGGTTTTATATGCGATGCGATAGGCTGGACTTGGCAAAGATAGCGGTTATGGGCTGTCGTGTTGCATAAGTATGTATTAATAATTAAATCATTTATTGTCGGAATGAATGCGTTCATGCATAGTCGTATCTCGGTTAAAAAATGAAAGCAATGCATGGTTTTTCGGGTTACGGCCGCGGCCGCTGATTTTCTCGAACGTTTGGCGCAAGAGCTAGATGTGCCGGCTAGTCGCTACGAGGAGGCTGAAAGGCGTTATCACTCGGTGGGAGATTGGCTTGACCGGGAAGAGTCGAGTTTGAAGGAGCACTCCCCCAACGTCTATGTGCAAGGCTCTTTCCGTTTAGGTACTCCCATCCGTCCTGTAAATGATGCGGAGCACTATGACATTGACCTTGTGTGCGAGCTCTCGTTGGGAAAGCACGAGGTTTCACAGGAGGACTTGAAGGCAATGCTAGGTGTCGAGATGCAGCTGTACGCTAAACGCTACGGGATGGCGGCACCGTCGGAGGGCCGCCGTTGTTGGACGCTCGACTATGCCGAAGGCGCGCAGTTCCATTTGGATGCCTTGCCAGCAATTCCAGACGGGGACGGTAGAAGAGTCATCTTGGAGTCTCTCCACCTCTCGGCAGAATGGGCGAAAAGTGCAATTGCCATCACAGACACCGAATGTGAAACCTTCAGAGCACAGACGTCACAATGGCCCCATAGTAATCCTAGGGGCTTTACGGAGTGGTTTCGCTCCAGGATGAAAATCGCCTTCAACGAGCAGCGGCAGCGTATAGCGTTTCAGGTACAAGCAAACGTTGAGGATGTTCCTGCCTACCGCGTGAAAACGCCTCTTCAGCAAGTTGTTCAAATCCTGAAGCGTCATCGCGACGTCCGCTTTTCTGATAACGCCGAAGTAAAGCCTATTTCGGTCATCATTACGACACTGGCTGCAAGGGCTTACGGAAACCAGGCCGACCTTCCCGAGGCGCTGGCGACAATCCTGGAGAACATGCATTTGCATATTCAGCAGCGCAATGGCGTGTATTGGGTTGAGAATCCGACCGACCCAGCTGAGAATTTTGCGGACCGTTGGGCGACCCACCCCGAGCGAAAAGACGCGTTCTTCCAATGGCTAAGGTTCGCGCACGAGGATTTCAAAAATATTGCGGGCAACGACGACCCTCAGCTAATAATGGAGTCTGCCAGTGCCGCCGTGGGGGACTCGCTGGCAAGGAAGGTCCGGGCCGGCGCTGGCACGTCCAAGCCTAGAGGACCTACGCAAAGCATCTTTCAACGTGCGGTCAGCGTATTCACCGCTCCGCATCGCCAGGCTCCGCCCTGGGGCACTCGTGCCAAGGGCAAAGTTAGCATTGCAAAAACCCGAGTCTTTCAAAATGGGTTCCGCCCAATTGTTTTGCTGCACGATTCAGCACCTCTGACGAAAGGGGTTTCGCTTGAGTTTGCCGCTACAACTGATGTGCCAAAGCCTTACAGTGTTTTTTGGCAGATTGTGAATACGGGTGATGAAGCGAAATTTCGAAACGACCTGCGGGGCGATTTCAATCCCGACTTGATGGTCCAGGGCGGCATCGTGCGAAAAGAGGACGCGGTGTACTCGGGGACGCACTCCGTAGAGTGCTTCATCGTCAAGGATGGAAATCTGGCCGCACGAAGTGGTGCCTTTATCGTCAACGTGAAATGAGATTGAATAGTGAAAAATTTGTTCTATGAGTTTTGCAGCCGGGCTATCGACTGGATTTTTAGAGTACGTACCACCGGTGCCCTGTTATTGAAGGGCGGGCTGCTGCTTCTCATTGGAATTGCGGCAGTTGATTTCGCCTTTCAGGTCAACTATCGCGACAAGGAAAGCAGTCTGAACCTTCAGTTTGGAACCGGCGGGGCGCTGCCAGATTCAATCGTATATATCGTCGTTGGGATAGCGGCACTGCTACTGATTTCAGGGATATACGTGATGTGGCGCGATGACCGAAGAGAGCGGCGCCAGCTGTTGATAGTCGTAGAGGTGCGGGGTCTCCATGGAACCGTAGACACGCCTTCGGTGAAAGTAGTCAAAACTAAGTTTCGAGGGAACAGGCACCCCGTCGTGGTTGACTTTAGACCCAACCGCAACGGGGAGCTTGTAAATCCTGAGCTGATGCTGTCAAAAATCGAAGGCATGAAGTTAACCGTCGACTCTTTGTCGCAGGGGCGGGACAAGAGCGACGTTTTCGTTGCCGTGGGCGGTATCGCAGCTGTGCCGGCGATGTTCCTAGTCGGTAAAATTTTCGAGGACGAGTCCCACATTCATTTGTATGATTGGGATAGAGACTTAAAATGCTGGAAGATGATAGACCGGCCAGACGATGGCAAGCGGGCGCTGCCGCTGGTAGTACCTACATTGTCGCCAGCAGATACCGAGATTGTTCTCGCAGTTTCGGCCTCATATCCAGTAGATGACGTATCAGTCGGCGCAGCATTTCGTGGCCTGAGTGTGGCGCGATTGTCGGTTGATACACCGCGGGTGAATAGCTACTGGTCAGAAGTGGCGCAGCAGGCTTTTGCTGCGGCATTTCGCGACTCTATACAGCAGTTGATGGGGCTAGGCATACGGCGAATCCATCTGGTGCTCGCGGGGCCGGTAAGCTTAGTTGTTCGAATGGGTTCAATGTATGATGACCGTCTTCATCCTGAGCTCATCGTCTACCAATATGAGAAGTCGTCAACTCCGCCGTATCCTTGGGGAGTAGCAATGCCCACCCACGGGTCTCCGAGTCCTACTATCCATAAGCTAAAGGTCCCAGCCGCGGGTGCAGCCGATGTCGGTACCTAAGCTGCTAGGTACTGCGCTCGTTAGCCTCGTTCTCTTAGCGCTAGCCGAAAGTCGCTCCAAACCGAACCGTGACCTTCAAGTTCTGTTCGAGCGCTTCCACGCGGCGATAAAGCTCGATGAACATGATGAGCGGCTCAAGCTGCGGACGAAGCGGGAAATTCTTCTCAAGGCGCTCAAGAAGAGGCTGGCGGTGCATAGGCTGGAATTCGAATCGTTCGACCAAGGAAGCTACGCAATGCGAACGGGGGTAGTTCCCAAAGACGGAAATTACGACATCGACGTGGGACTCATTTTCGATTGTTCGCTCGAGCGATTTCCAAATCCCGTTTCTCTTAAGACCCTGGTCCACGACGGACTCGCGGGAAGTAACAGAACTGTTGCCATACGACGAGCTTGTGTCACGGTCACATACTTTCGGGATGGAGTGCCGGATTATCACGTTGACCTGGCCGTCTATTTAAGGAAGCCAGACGGTCATCTCGTCCTTGGAAAAGGCCGGAAATATTCGGAGGCGGAGAAGTGCGAATGGGTGCTCTCGGCACCGAAGGAGCTTACCCAGTTTATCTTGTCGAAGTTCGATGGTGAGGAACAAGCTCAGTATCGGCGCTGTATTCGCTACCTCAAGCGTTGGAGAGACGAAAACTTCAATGCTGGTGCGCCGCTCAGCATCGCTCTCACTGTTGCAGCGGCATTGTGGTTTGAACCCAAGCGCGCAGCAGACGAGACCTTTGCGGACTTGGATGCCATCCTTGCGCTCGTCAAAACGATGCAGCGCAAGTTCGGAAACAACTTCGACTTAGGGAGGCTGTCCGTTCCTTTACCTGGCGCTCGGAAGATAGACTTGATGTCAGGCCTGACATCCGGTCAGATGAGCGTTTTTAAAGAGCGGCTGGATTGCCTGAAGGATGCGCTGTCGAAGTGTTATGCCGTCGATTCCACTGCCGACGCCGTCCGAATTCTTCGTTCGCAGTTTGGGCCTGAGTTTCCACTTAGCGAGGTGGTGTAGCGCTGCCTGCAGCAAGACGCGGACAAGGCCGATGCCGCGAACAAGCGAGTGCTAACGCTCAGATGCCGTCGTTAATTTGATTTCGCGTCGGCCCGACGTCTGTATATTTGCGCTGAACTGCGGCATTGTCCTCTTCGTGTTCTTCGCTGGTCGTCGCTCTTTGAATCGCAATGACGGCAGCACTGTCACCCTCGACGATTGACTCAATCAGGGTACGCAGGTCATCTGTCGTCCCCACATGTGTGCCGATATATCCTGATTGAATCAGACTGAACAGAGCGTCCTGCCGCATGTAGTGGCCGTTAAGCGACTTGTAGCTAATTTTGAGATTCCCGTTTTTGTTCTCAAATTGGGGCTGTCGCAACAATTCCTCCATATGGTCCAGTGGAATGAGGAGATTCTTGTCAGAGGGAGATAGGATGTTTCGTACGAACTTGAAATAGAACCCGCCCGCGTTCAAACGGTATCCCTTCTTATCCGAGTGTTGGGAAAAACTCCGCATCTTGGCTATCTGGCCCGGGAAATGCCGCTCTTTCGTATACTGCCAGTCCGAGTTTTCTTCATCGGAGCCGCCTGTCTTCTTAAGCATCTTGTACTGAATGAGAATCGCATTGTTGTGGTGGCTATTAAGGTAGATTAGGTCAACGCCCAGTACATACTCCAATGCCTTTCTGTTGGCAGTGAACACGTCGAGCGTCTCATTACCGTTGCGAAATGATGCCTTTCCTGTCGTATCTAAATGTATAAACTCGTAGCCAGGTAAAGTGACCGCGTCGTGCGCAATGACGTCGTCTTCCCGCACGCGGACTTCCTTCAAGGTGGTCTCGTCCCGCGAAATTTCGAGCCTGGTAGCTATCGCGTCTGCTTTTAGGCCAAAGGCCTTCAACGCCGTGTGTATCGCGTCTAGCTGCGTGCTTTGATTCTGTCCGCGCTTTTTGCCAGGTAAACCGTTCGCGACTGCCTCGATGCTGCGATGATTGGAGGTGAATGCGGCCAGACCTTTAAGGAGAGCTTGACTCACCTTCGGCGATAGCTTGACTAAGTCGGCTTGACCAGCCAGAGCCCGCTTCAAGTCGCCGTGTTGGCGCTTTTCGCTAACCAGTGCGAGCAGCGTTGCCTCGGTAGCGGGTTGTATGAGAGACGCGCGGCGTACTCGAACTCGGGTTTCCAAACTAGCTACCGCATCGCGAAGGCCGAGAATACATAGGAAAGCGGCCGGCGTAGTCGGGCCGGCGCCAAACCGAGGTGTTAATTCCCCGAGGATTATGCACACGCTGTTCTGGACGATGTCGTGAAAATGGTCATGCGGGCGAATCAGCGTGAAGTCAGTGATACCGCTTTTCGTGTCTTGAAGCTGGTCTAATGTGGAACCGAGCCGGAAGACGACAATCGGATGCTTTGCAACCACAGCAAGCAGCTCCGTCAGCCACAACGGCTCAGCTATCGGCATGTTTGAACGGGTCATAGGTAGTAGTCAAAGGATAATCCATGGAAGAAGGCGCCATATAGCTGGCGCTCACGTTGGGCATAGGCCGCCAAACAATATAGCGCTTTGATGTCAATGATTCAAGACTGAATTGTTTACCTCCTGTCCGCCGCGTTGGCGATTTCGACGTCAGTACGTCGCAGTACCTTAGACAGCACTATTGCATGCGTAAATACAAGTTTGAGTTTTTCTGGTCATAAGTGCCCCAGTAATCCTTGCATAGGCGCACGAGATACTGGTCGAGAATGTCGGCCTCCGGCATATTCCTGCGCTTTCCAGTTTTAGTTTCAATGCAGGAGGTCACGAATTGCTCGACCAATGACACGCAATACCTCCACCGTTCATGTAGTTCAGGAGGCGTGCAGCCTGGTTGGTAGTAGCGGCCATCAAATTCGACCGCCTGGTATATCTTCTGAGGGCCTGGAACTGCACCCAGCTATGTTGGGAGCGGAAAATTATTGGGAATTTCTAAATCGTCCATTTTTTTGCTCTCGGAATCATATGGCCCATTAATACGATAGTGTGAATTTGAATCTGAATTCTCCGCGCGAATGAACTCGTCTGGCAGAGCCTCCTTGTCCTGGACAGTTTTCTGTTCAGTTAGTTCAAAGTCCTTAAGTCATCATGCGACGCCGGTAGGAGTCCAAACGCTCGCGGCAGCCATTAACCCATAAACAGAAAGAGCCAGTCTTTAAAACCGGCTCATGGTTGATTTCGGGCACTTATTCGTCGGCTGCAGTGACCAGCAATTTCCAAGTGTGTGGCTTCTTATCGCAATTGGAGCAGGGTGGCAGGCGACCGCATTCCCTGTTTATGACGTCCTCGTATCCGCACGATTGGCATTTGTAAATCCCGGGGCTTGATGGCTTCTCCCCAGGTTTTCGGGCTAAGCTGTATTTAGGATTTGTTTTCGACTGTTTAACTTTTTCTGCGTCATTGTAAAAGGCCATTTTTTTCTTTCGGTGCAATAAAAGTTGATACAAGGAACAATTTCCTGGCGGACTCCACCTTGGGCCAGATATCAAATTTTCAAGCGTTGGAGGACAATCTCCGACGTGTATATGAGTACAGGCACCACGCAAGATTCACCGAAAGCCATTCACTACGTTTGCATTGGGAATCCTGTGATAAGGACACCAAGTGACTGATTTGAGAACGCGAGGTTATCTGTGGGGTGTATAAAAACCCAGCTTATTTTGGCGGCATGGTTGTATTCGTTTAAAACCGGAGTATGATACTGATGAGTTGGCACTCGATAGGTGAGAGTGCCAATCCATTCTAAAAATGCAACCTTGCGCCAGGCTGTGCAAATCGCAGCGGCGAGTTTCGGCTCTTAATTAAGGATTTCAAAATGCCAGCAGTTCAGAAATACTTCGACGATTTTCATTCCAAAATCAAACTTGATGACGACGACGAAAAAGCAAATTTGCGAGACAAGCGCGACACTATTCTGAGAGCTCTCGACGCGAATTTGCCCGAAGACGTTCCGAAATACGATAACTTCCATCAAGGCAGCTATTCTATGCACACCGGCGTAGTCCCCTTGGACGGGAATTATGATATTGACGTTGGAATCGTTTTTAATTGCAAAAGAGACAAATACCCTGACCCGGTTACTCTCAAAAAAATAATTCGCGACGCCCTGGATACTCATGGCCGCAACGTAAACATCCGCCGTCCATGCGTCACAGTGAACTACATGCGGGGCGACGTGATTTCGTATCACGTTGACCTTGCGGTCTATACGAAGCGTGACGACGAGTTCCTCGACCTTGCCAAGGGGAAAGAAAATTCCGAGGCAAGCAAACGTGTCTGGGAAACGTCAGACCCCAAACAACTCACCAAGATAATCTGCAACGCATTTTCGGAAACTAACGAACTCGCCCAATACCGTCGCTGCATCCGGTACCTCAAGCGGTGGCGCCAAGTGCAGTTTGCGTCTGGCGCGCCGCTGAGCATTGCGCTCACCGTCGCAGCGCAAAAATGGTTCAAACCCCACTTTGAGACGTCGGGGAAGGCGGGTGACCTTCAAGCGATGCTCAACTGGGTGAATGCGATTCTCGCCCAGTTTCAGTGGACTAGCACCGACGGCAGTTTTTATCAGCGGCTTGCCGTCACGCTCCCGGTCACTCCTTACTATGACTTGATGGAATGGATGACTGAGGGGCAGATGAGTACGGTGAAATCTAAGTTCGAGGTACTTAGTGACGCTCTCCAGGATGCCTACGACGAGGAGTTGCCGGAGGACGCATGCAAAGTGCTGAAGAAACAGTTTGGTGACGACTTTATGGTGCCCGAGAAGGCCGCGACGGCTCGTGCCGTGGTGCCGCCAGTAATTAGCACTGGCAACTCCGCCTGATGAGCAAGTCTGTCGGCGCCGAAGAATCTATTGATGCGTGTGTCGCTGCAGTCCGTCTGGCCTGCGGCGACCGTGGCATCGCGTTTGACGCGCTCGATATTAATGACCACAAACGACTGCGGGTCACCTTGAAGGGTACGTTTCAAGACTGGGACCTTTCAATCGAATGTGACAGTACAGCGGTCGCTGGGTTACCTCATGTAAGGTTGCATCCGACTGGCCGACTGCACCCGCATGTGGGCTACCGCGGCACTGTATGCGTGAGCGACCATCAGGGAATTTCGTTGGACCCTGACCGTCCTGCAGACATCGTCGCCTACACTTTGCTGGCAGCGTTCGACTTGCTCGAAAAATGGGATGTCGATAAAGACGCCGGCACTTCCGAATTCTTCAACGAGCTCGAAGGATACTGGTCCGGCCTGCCGGGCGCCACGGGCAGTTCCGGTGCAATTGAAGTCGACCGGAAGGACAGGTTCATTACCTTCTACGTCACCGCGAAGGACAATAAACGCAAATGGTACTTTACCGAGCGAGATGTCGCGGCACCCCGAAATTTTGACGTGAAGGGGGCCGCTTCGCAAGCTGCACTGTATATCCATCTTGATGCCCTGGTTGCTCCTCCTGTCGGCCCTGAAAAGCTCACTGCGAAATATGTTGCGACCATCCGGGACAAAATGTCGGCGGCGCAGCATGAGCTCTGGGGCAAACTGGTCCGGCCTTCATCAAACAAGAACCACCCGAGGCGCACGGTGTTGCTTGTCTCGGCTCCCCGCGAAGCTGGGGGTGTATCGCTGATTGGTATCGAATTTGGAACTCGTAATGGGGACATCGACCTCGAAGCAGCAGTGACGCCGCTAACCATGCGGCGACTTACAGCCTCCTACATGCGCGAACGTGGTGGCGCGTCTGAGACTATGTATTCAAGGCATGTCGTCGTTGTTGGATGCGGCGCAGTCGGTTCAGTTATCGCCGATACACTGGCAGCAACTGGTGTGGGACAGCTCACTCTGGTGGACCACGATGACTACTCTGAAGACAACGTCTTTCGCCACATTCTTGCCCCTTTCTGGGTTGATACTTCCAAGGTGTACGCGCTTAAATATCAGCTAGAAACGCACTACCCTGGAATCAAGGTCAACGCCTATTCGAACACTGGCCAAAAGTGGCTTCGCGGAGCAGACCTCAATGACGTAGACGCAGTAATCATCGCTCTCGGCTTACCTACTCTAGAGCAGTCTTTCTGCCGCACGCTACGGAAGACAAAACGGCAAATTCCAATGCTTTTCACATGGTTGGAACCGCTCGACTTGGGCGGGCATTCGGTTCTCGTTTGGACGCAGGGGGAGGGTTGTTTAGCTTGCCTTTATCGAGACGAGGAAGGAGCACTTAGCCTACAGTCGCGTATTGCCTTCCTGGCGCCCAACCAGGCCGTCTCCAAGAACCTTACGGGTTGCGGGAGTGTGTTCGTTCCTTATGGAGCGATACAGGCGCGGCGGACAGGATTGATGGCCGCCGAACACATGCTGTCTGCACTTGGTGGTGAAACTGGCCCGTCTTACCGGTTCTGGACAGGCGAAGGAAAAGCTGCCGCAGAACGACAACTGCGAACAACACCTTGGTGGACCGAAGCCCGTACTGCGTTCTCCGGTGAGACGCACTCCCGGCGCGCTTTCGGCCGCCCTTGCAAGAGCTGTAGGTCGCCGAAATGAAATTGGTATTCCGCGTCACATCCAGTCAACGCCTCATCTTCGTGGAACAGGCGATTGAACAGATGCTCGCTTTTCGACAGCGCTCCTGGTGGCAGGCAGAAGCCGGCGGAGTTCTATTAGGCCGGCATCTGCTCGATACCAACGATGTTGTCGTTGACGAGGTCACAACTCCACAAAAGAGTGACCGTCGCAGCCGCTTCGGGTTTTTCCGTTCGAAGAAGCACAGCACAATCGCGCAGAGTCGATGGTCCGAAGAGGCAAGCACGGTTGCGTACTTGGGCCTCTGGCACACGCATCCCGAACCGGACCCAACACCGAGTGGCGTCGACCGTCAGGACTGGAAGCAAGCGCTGTCAAAAGACATATTTCACGGGGACATGCTGTTCTTCCCGATAGTTGGCATAGAGAGAATTCGCGTGTGGGCAATGACCACCAATGGAGCGTTTTTCGAATTGAAAGAAGAGGAAAAAGATGGCTAGGACCCAAGCACGAGCTGCAATCCCACCTGCGACAAGGCATGCGCTTTGGATTGCCGCTGCAGGAAGATGTCAATTCCGGGGCTGTAATAAACCTGTCTCCCGTGACTTCCTGACGAAGCGAGCCGCAAAAATCGGTGAACTGGCCCACATCGTTGCCTACAGCCCGGCTGGAGCTCGCGGCGTGGTGGAACTTTCAGAAAAGCTTGCTGACGATGCGAACAATCTAATGCTCGCTTGCTATGACTGTCACGCACGCGTGGACCGAAATGGGAAAAACAGCGAATACACCGCGGCCCAGTTGCTCGCCATGAAGCGTGAGCACGAGGCGCGCATCGAGTTGATATACAGTGCAACTGGGGTGATGGACAGCCTGCCGATACTGATGTCGTTCCCCGTCGGGACCCATTCGCCGGTATTCGATGTACGCCAAGTAAACTACGCGATGCTCGAGAATAGCCGATTCACGCGTGCTCCCAGAAGCCCGCACATCCACATCGACCGTGCAGACTTTGACATCCTCGACAGCGCCGATGATTTTTGGCCGCGCGCTGAAGCAGCGCTGCAGACGATTTTTGAGCAGCGTATTCGCCCGACGCTGACTGAGAAGAACGGCCCAACGCACCTGACGATTGCTGCATTCGCACCGATTCCGATGCTCATGAAGTTGGGCGCGCTTCTGGGAGACAAGATAGAAGCGACGGTACTCGATTTGCCGGTCGAACGATGGCTATGGGATGTTCGGCCGGAATGTCCAGCTCCGAAATACAAATTTGACGTTCCCGATAAGCTCCCTCGAGAGGTTGCGGTTGTCGTCAATATTTCAGGTGTCGCCACGCGCCCGGACCTCCAGATGCCGGTCTTGGAATTCCGTGCTGAAGCGCCCAATAGGGGAATCATTCGAACAGAGGCGCACGTGCTCGAGTTCCGCCGGCAATTCAACGCGTTCTTGAATGCTCTCAATACCGCCGGGGTTCGCTTGCTGCACATTCTGCCTGCAACCCCGCTGAGCGCAAGTGTCGAGATTGGACGGATGCTGCTACCTAAGATTTTCGAAGAGGTGCATGCGTGGGAGTGGCAGGCCCCAAATTGGAAGCAGGCGGTGCGTTTGAAGTGAACGAATAATCAACTTCATCGATAAATTCGAGTTTGCTGGAACTGGAACACGAAGCCGCTGTCTATTACTACGCAAATCACGCCCGCCATGAAGCGAAGGCATCCAGTCTTTTAACCCCTAAATTTTAGCGGACCTCTAGCAAAGAGACCTGCGCGCCTACCACCGAAAATTTTCGTTCGTCGTCACCGACACTGGCCCGCCTGCAGATGACCGGGCTCGCGCTCCCAATTTTTCGGAACCGTCACCAGTGTGCGGGCCAAGCTGGCAGGCGTGACGGCGGAAAAATTCCCGGAATCTTCGCAGTAAGCGTCGAGGTCAAAGGGGGGGGGCGAATCACCATGCCCTTTATGCTGCTGGTAACAGTGGTGTGGTTGCAACCTCGTACGCGTATTCAAATGCCGCCGGCCCAAATTTCCCGGCCAGTGTTCAGCGGGCCGCTGATTTGGCGAAAGGGGTCGATTTGAAATCCTACTCTTCGACGCCGATGACGACACCATCGATGCCCAGCACCACGCTGGCCTGGTTCGTGGTGGACACGAACGGTCGGGTAGCGCTGGTTATGTTCACATGCGATATGATGTAATCGAGTAGTCGGCAGCGCGTATATGCAGCCGGCCGAATCTACACCGCTACTGCAGACGAGGATGCATATGGAAAACGAGGTATTTAGGTTGTTGTCTGACGCGCTGTCTATGCATCTTGGCACACCAAGCCCCCATGAGAGCCAAACCGGAGTCCGTTTCAAGGCACCGCATAAAGGTAAGGCGACCGTCTATCACGAGAAAATTGCGATTGGGAATCATGCCGAGGTTGCATTCGAACCGGTATCGATGGCTCGTCGCCTGCAGATGACAGAGGGGGAGTTGCGGGCTTTCCTGTCAGAACTCCGGATATCGACCGGAAGGCCTGTATTGCCAAATCCTCAGTTTGATTGGCCGCGTGTGGGAGTCGAGTCAGCGGCTCACGTCGCGTTAGTTGCTGATTTTTTGCGACAACGGTTGCAGACCATCCCATAATTGGCCTGATGATGGCAGCGAGCATATGCCTGAAAGTTGAGATATAAATGCCTACCTGCCAAGCCGGATTTGAAATGCGGTTTCACCGCTGCGCGCCTTCGTCAAGACACTACGTCCGGGAAAAGCCGTAAGTAACACTCAGGTGGAGCCGAGCCGAGTAGCTGGAAAATTTTCCCGCTACCAGTGCGTTTGCCTCCGCGATTTGCGAATCACATAAAGTTACTCGCAAGGGGAGGGGCGTGAAACGCTCCCCCCTTTTGTTGCCACGACTCCGCGCTGGCCGCCGGCGGTGCCAAGTGCCGGTGATACCGTGCGCCCGTGTTTGAACTCCGACGTTTCGGGAAGAGCAAGCGGTGGCCGGTGGCGCCCAGTCAGGTGCAATTGCTCACGAACTTGGGGAGCCTAGCCGGTGAGCTCAACGCCGCAGCGCCAGGCGCCCGGACTTGGTCGCATTTCAGATGTGACCAAGGCGCAGCGGCAAGGGGGGGCTATTCCGGCCCCCCTTTTTTATTAGCTGCCCCGTTCTGGGGAGCGGCATCAACCTGTACTACTAGCTCGGAACAAGCTCTTCACGTGAGCAGATTAAGGCCGCAGCCGCGCGCCCGGCGCCATCTGCTGGGCAAAAACCTATGCCGAGTAGGCTTTACCTTGGCGCCGCGCTGCTGGCCGGCCAAAACCGGCGATGTGCCGGTATTGCTTCCTTGGATGGCTGCAGCACCAAGCCTTGCCGCGATTTCAAATCTGAGCAAGCACCCGCTGGTTTGCAGGGAACTTAAAGTTCCCCGCAGATTTGCAACCCTCTTAAAGAAGGTCGCAAAGGATATCGTTTATCGCTTTCCCTCTGGCCTAACGCACCACCCCAGCCAAAGCCGATACCCGCTGGAGCTACTCGGCAATGGGCTGAAAATTTAGCCGATTGCACTGAAGCTGTACCGGGCGCGCGCGGTCCGGCGGTATCGGACAATTTACCGGCAGCCTTGCATAACAGCACTGACTAAGTGCGCCAGCAACAGGCCAGTCCTGTGTATGAGCAATATTCCGCGCTGGCTGCTTTGCCCTGGTGACAATGCGCGCATTTTTGGCTTGAGCACAATGCTATCATCTGAGTAAATATGGCCAGATTCGGTCAACAATAAACATTCTTTCTAGTAATTTAATTTTTCAATAATAGTGCTGCACTGGCTGAATTGGAATTTACTAACCTCCCCCCCCAATTTATGTACAATCATATTATCTTGCTGTCAGACCTTAGCTACACAATCGGAATTATTGGCTTGGTAGAGTATAACGAAAGACTTGAAATTTCTAACTGGTTAAATTGCAGTGACAACTCGTTAAGCGACCCGCGAGATTGTGATGATGAACATCGAGTATTTGACTACGAGCGACCACATGAATCGCCAAATAAAAATTCTCCATCGGGTAGTCCGATTGGTTCGGGTTCGATAGAAGACGAAGACGAGGAGTCGGACCGATGGCGTAGATTTTTGGCATTCAATAAATGGGTTTTTACTATCGGAGATGCCGATTGCTATCCATCGGTACCTCATGGACATTTGCACAATAAAAATAATCCCTATCCAAAACTTAATCCTTACACCGGCAAGGCTTTTTTGAAGTCGCGTGCGGAGGACGTGAGCTTGAGATTGTCAAGAGCGGAGATGAAAACCCTTTGGAGCGATTCAAAATTTGTGCAGCATTGCCGAGAACAAGTAATTTACTATGAGCAATTCGCTCCTGCATATGGATTTCCAGACGCACGCCGCGGCAGACATCACTTTCCTCGTTGGCGCTAGGGCAGCAGATTTTCTGATGAGGTTGAATTTTTTTTTAACCCAGTGTCGCGCCAGCGCTGCTACCCGCTGTGACGACGAAGTTCGTCGGCGCAAACTGCCGGGCAAGCAACGTCCGAAAATTGGCCATTGCCCCACTAGGTGCAAGCGTCCGGTGGTCTGGGCCGGGGCATCACCTACTATCTGTGTTCCGAACACAGATAAAGGCCCGGCAGGTTAACTGCCTATCCCCCGCATTGTGGAGATACAGCGGGGCCTCGCTAGGTGACGGGGCTTAATACGACTTATGCTGAAGGGATATTTTGAAGGTGCTTATACTGACTCCAAATTAGTGCACGTAAACCTTTTGATGCTCTAATTGAATATCTTTTTCGAGTTGTTGCTACTTCGACATGAAGTGATTTTATAGTGAGCCAAACAAGAAATTTTGAACCGCTGAATAAGAAGTTTGGCTCTTCTTGAAATATTTTTATTTTACAAAGATAGCTCGCGGTAGTCCCTTCTTCGAGCGTAGTTGGAACTTTCACAGATAAATTAACAATCTCGTCTGTCGCCATCCAGGTTAATAATTTTTTTCCGGCTTTGAATGGCGGTTTCGCGACCCAATGATATCCCGTAACGATAATTTTTCTATGTCCGGTGTTTACAACATCTATCATTAAAGCCTGCCTTGGTGGCTGTGTTCCAAGAATACATGTTGATATTGATACTTTCAATTGTTCAATATCTTTTTTTCTCGCATATCGATAGGCTAAAATAGAGATGCAGAGAGCGCCTCCAGAAAAAATAATAGTAATAAGGGCGGATGCCCATGATGCAAAACTATTGATGCACATCCAGGTCGTGCAAGCTTCTAATTCTAATGAAAACAATTATTACTCCATTTTAAATTTACAGATTTAGGATATATAAAAAATATTTTAAGGAATTTCTTCACGTAACATCTATGACGTCCGTTATTATCGACAACGATGAGCAATTTTGACTTGCCAAAACCTTCTGGTAATAGCATGTTTATCTAGCTATCTTTCTTCAAGTGTCATAGCCACCAGCTCGTCCGCTTTCACGTCTGCTGCCCCCGCAGCGCAATGTCCATTGCGGCATACATCTATAATTAACAACAAATATTCTTTCGGCAATGATGAAATCGCGGCCGACGAAAAGGCTTGAAGTCTGCCTGTCGCCGGTCTATTCTAAAAACGTCCCCGATAAAAGAGGGGAACGGGTTTAGCAGCCCGAACTGACAAGGCGGACATCCGCCATTCGGCGGCTTTTTTTCGTCCGTACCACTGTACCCTTTCAATGAGTGGCGGTGGTGGGATGCTTCGGCCTGCCGGTTTCCTTTGTCACCGGTCTGCTAACCCGCCATTTGCCGCTCACCTCGTTTAGCAACGTGGTGTTCGGTTTTGTAACCGACTTTGGAGGCAACATCCTGCCAGGTAGCACGGCACCCCAACATATCCCAGCAGCAGCCATGGCCCTGTCCGTCGGCCAACTCTTTTCCGCCGCGTTTAGCGGTAGCCGCGACCCAAGCTCAGGCGAATATATGGACGGCGCCCGGGCAGCGCTGGCCTAATCGCACCGTTCTACGCTGAATTCGTAGGAGCGCTGTAGACGCACGTACCTGTCGCACACACTGAATGAGAAGGCTATCCCCGTAATACGGCATCATTATTTTTTGTCGACGACAGATAGGTCAACTGACCGCATGCGGTTGTACGCGGTTGCTAACTCGCTGCTCGCACAGATATCCAGGCGGTACAGACGCTGTCCCGCTTGAATCGCGCAGCGCCAGGCAAGGATACCCTGGGCGGAGTTATGCCATGACCACCGTCGTCGGCGTGCCGACTTAGGTGAATCGGTTGAGGACGGCGGCGCGCACTTGCAAATCGGCGACTTGGTGGTCAAAATTGCGCGCCATTATCCTTACCTATTTTGCAGCGGCTATGGTCGGGACTATCATCGCCATATGCTCCAGTCATGAAGCAAGTCAGGGGGAGGCGGATGGCGGCACCTGCCATCCAACCAGTTTGGCGGTTCGGCGCATTACCCACCTGGCCTCTGGCTCGGATACCCAGCCCGTTGCAATCAGCCGCGGCAAATATTGGTCGAGAATCTCAGTCTCTGACATGTGCGAGCGTTTCCCGGCTTTGGAGTCAAGAGACGTTACGGCGAGTTGTTGCGCAAGGTCTTCGCAGTTGTTCCAGCGTTCGAGTAGCTCCGGCGGCGAGCAGCCAGGGCTGTAGAAACGGCCTTGGTACCGATTCATGGAAAATTTAGGCTGGGCGCCTGAAACGGCGCCTAAGTTGCTTGGAATTGGGAAATCTAATGGCAGCGCGGCAAAGAGCGCCGCTTCCGATTCGTCTTGCGGCTCATCGCCGAGTTCAATATTCATAGTGTCTTTTGCATAGATTTTAACCTCTCGTCATAATACTCCAGCGTCGAGTTCTCGGCCTAGAAGGCGGCAATGAATATCCATGTAAGCAATATTGGTACTTCGTGCAAGAATACTTCCATTTTCGCGACAATCTCCCTTAGAATGTTTCGATATATCCGTAACCACCTAGGAAGTTCAAGACATGGCATACCAGGCTCCCATTCAGCGTAGCACCCCAACGGCATTTCTATTTCTAGTTGACCAGTCGGGGTCCATGGGAGACCGCATGGCGGGCTCTGAAAAGACAAAAGCACAGTTCGTGTCCGATGTGCTGAATCGGACCTTTGTGGACTTGGTCACTCGCTGCACGAAGGCAGATGGCGTGCGTGACTACTTCGAAATTGGTGTTATCGGCTATGGCGGCGATGGGGTCAGTAATGGTTTGGCAGGTGTGCTCAGCGGCCAGGTACTGAATCCTATTTCTGCACTTGAAGCGAACCCACTGCGCATCGAAGACCGCAAGCGTCGTGTCGACGACGGTGCCGGCGGGCTGGTGGAGCAGTCCATCAAATTCCCAGTCTGGTTCGAGCCGAAGGCGAGTGGCGGAACGCCAATGCGCGAAGCGATTCGTCGCGCTGGGGAAGAGTTGGCCGCATGGTGTGACACGCATCCGGACAGTTATCCGCCGACAGTACTTCACGTGACCGATGGTGAGTCCAACGATGGCGACCCAGAGGAACTGGCCGAGACATTGCGACAGTTCTCGACTGGCGACGGAGGTGTGCTGCTATTGAACCTGCATGTCAGCGCCCAGGCCGGTCAGCCCGTTTCGTTCCCAGCGGGTGAGCACAGTCTTCCTGACCAATACGCCAAACTTCTCTTCCGCATGTCCAGCCAACTTCCCGAGCACCTAGTAAAGGCTGTTCAAGAAAAGGGACTGAAGGTGTCCCATGAGTCGCGCGGCTATATCTTTAATGCAGAGGCGGCAGAAATCGTCGACTTCTTCGACATTGGTACTCGAGCTTCCCAGCTTCGATAACCTATGCGCTTTCGCGTTGACCTGGCGGCCTCAGTCCCTAAGGACTGCGCTTACCCTTACCTTAATGAGGATGCGTGGGCTCATAACGAAGAGTTCACTTGCGTCGCCCTTTCGGATGGCGCTTCGGAGTCGTTCGATTCCAAAACTTGGGCACAGCTGCTCGTGAAACGTTACGCCAGCAACCATGCGATGACACCAGATTGGATTGGAGAAGCGCTTAGTGAATATTCGAGCGCGTTCAACTTCGAAGACCTCACATGGTCGGGGCAACGTGCATTCGACCGGGGTAGTTTCGCCACATTACTAGGCTTGGTCATTGGGCACAATGAGACTGACCTGGAGGTCCTTTGCGTAGGCGACAGCCTTGCACTGCTTGTACGGGATGGGCGTGTAATTTCGTCATTTCCATTTGACGTGCCCGAGCAGTTCGACGCGCGCCCAACATTGCTTTCAACAAAGGGACATTCCAATTCTCTATGGGTGAATTCGGAATTCTTCCAAGGCGCTAGTCGGACCTGGAAGGTGGAGGCGGGTGATGTTATCTACGCCGTAACCGATGCTGTGGGCCATTGGATTTTGTCTCAATTAACCGAAAACAAGAGCATCTCAGACCGGCTCTTGAAAGTAAGGTCCGAAGCCGAATTTACGGATTTGGTCCAGTCAATGCGACCAGGTCGAGAGATTAGGCTCGACGATTCCACAGTGCTTCGGCTCATTGTCGAGGATGAGTGATTGCATCATGGCTTACCCCAGTATTGACCAATATCAACGCGCCCTACAAAATCCACAGTACGTTTTTGCAGACGCCCAACTAAAGAGTGGCACCATTCGGTCATCAGGGCTGGGATTGCCATTAGTGGCATCCGGGGGCTTTGCACTGACTTATGCTTTGGAATCAGGCGGACGGAAATTCGCAGTGCGTTGCTTCCACCGGGAAGCGCCGGGAATTGAACGACGGTACGCCGCGATTTCCACCAAGGTGAAGGGGTTGTCCTCAAAGTACTTTGTCGACTTCGATTTCCAACAGCGTGGTGCCCAGATTGAGAAGGGCTACTACCCGCTCGTGAAGATGGCATGGGCGGAAGGTGAAACGCTAGGGGAGTTCGTTGAGTCCAACTACAAAGACAGGGCCAAGCTTTCTAACCTGATTGCATCGTTAACCGAGCTTTCCAAGTATTTGGAGTCGGTGGGAATTGCCCACGGTGACATCCAGGAGGGCAACCTGATGGTGGCCGATGCTGGTCGCAAAGTCCAGCTTATCGACTACGATGGGATGTATGTACCGGAAGTCGCAGCACTAGGAGGTTCCGAACTCGGGCACCGGGACTACCAGCATCCCAAGCGGAGCTTTGCGAACTTCGGACCAAGACTCGACCGATTTTCGTTCATTTCACTGAACCTCGCTCTGCGTGCACTTTGCCAGCGCCCAGCCTTATGGAATGCATCGCAAAGCGGAGCGGGCGTAATCATCTTTCGTGCAAATGATTTTGCGGCACCAGGGCAATCAGTTGTCATCCAGGACATTGCAAAAATCCCTGGGTTGGAACGTGATGCGAAAAGCTTCATGTCGATTTGTGCCGCTGAATTTTCGGCAATACCCTCGCTTTCGGACTTCTTCAATGGTGCAAACATCCCGGCCGTGTTGGTGCAGCAAATTGTTGTCGGAACTGTGCAGCGTGCTGGCTATATCAGCCAATACCCGGTGTTGAATCCTGCGAATTATGACGTTTTCCACGCAAACATCGGAGCGATGGTGGAGTTGGTCGGCAAAGTGATTGAGGTGAAGGTAGACCGAACTCGACACGGTAAGCCGTACATTTTCATTAATTTTGCGCCCTGGAAAGGGAAAGCTGTGAAAATCGCTCTGTGGAGTACGGCCTTGACCGGGGAGCGTGAGCTACCTTCAGCAGCATGGGTGGGGCAGTGGGTGACCATTCGCGGCCTCGTTGAGCCAGTGTACTCAAGTAAGAAGCTGGGATATGACCACATCACAATAACTGCAGCTCTTGCCAGCCATGTCTCGAAGATTACTGAGCAGGAAGCCCGGTATCGCTTAACGCCAGGCTCATCCGTGCAAGCAGCCAGTCGACCATTGTCCACGAATGCGGCAGCACTCATTGCTCTTAAGAATACGGGCTCTGCATCAGAAGTGCTGGTGGGCGCTGCGCCGCGGAAGCAGGCGCCCACGCCCACTGCAACGGCCCAGCCGCAGGCGCTTACTTCGAACCAATTGGCCCTTCAAAAACTTCGTCAGCAGGCAGCGCCAACCGGCGGCCAAGCCAGTAGTACGAATTCCACTGGGACCAATTCGGTAGCCGGTGCGGGAACTCGCAAACCGACTAATTTGTCTGGCGGTGCCGGGCCCACCAATTATTCGCAAAACCACGCAGCTGCGCCAAGGAAGAAAACAGGATTCTTTAATTGGTTCATGGACCTCTTTTCGTGACCCCGAAATAATGATGATGCGACCGCCGACGCTGTCTTTAGTTTCATGAAGAGGCTGGGATTTCAAGAATGTGAACATCACTTTGGGATGTCATTCCGGAATGAAATAGTACAAAAATCACCTCTGATTAATGACGTGCAGGCATCGCCTTGTCGATTGCGCAAATGCGCCTAAAGTTCACGATGGATAGGTGCCGGTCTAACATCTCCGGTTGCCGGCGCAGTCGTGAACGATAATGGAGCCGACATAGCCCTGGTAGAGCTCATTACGCCAATCCTCCTCGAACTCCATTGGTGTACGGAAGTATTCAAATCCCAGGTGTCGTTAAACAGTCATGTAGTTGACGCACGTGTCGTTCTCCAAGTTCAATGAATAGGTTCGATTTTATATGGCATTTTTTCCGAAGTGGCGGTTGCCGTTTAGACTTACGTGCTTCCATTTCTACTGATTAAGTTTGAGCGTGCCCTTCTTGATGTAACATACGATTGGCCGTAATCAGCCGAGGCTGTGCAAAAATGCAAAATCATGAAATGGACGCTGCGCGAGCTTTGAGGATAGAAAGGAATACTATGTCTGTTGATGTACCCGAACCTTCAAAAGGTGACTTTGCCCATGCTCTGGCGAAGGCTGGGCTTTCTATTATTCCAGTTGTGGGAGGGCCAGCCGTCGAACTCTTCCAATTATTAGTCCAGCCCCCTTTAGAGCGGCGCCGAGCTACTTGGATGGAGCAAGTGGGCAAGAAACTTCTTGTGCTGGAAGAGAAGGGGTTAGACCTTTCGAAATTGCAAGAAAATGACCAATTTATAACCGCCGTTATGCAAGCTTCATCTGCGGCCATTCGTACTCATCAGCAAGCAAAATTAGACGCTCTGAAAAATGCAATTATTCATATTGCGATAGGAAAAGCACCGGAGGAAACGTTCCAACATCTTTTGCTAAGTTTCATTGATGAATTCTCGGAAATGCACTTTCGAATTCTTGCGTTTGCTAATGCTCCGGTTGCACCTGCCGGTCTTTCTATGGGAAGTCTTGCTCATATCTTGGAGGACAATATTCCATCATTACGTGGTCAAAATACTTTATATAACCAATTATGGAAAGACTTGTACGTTCGCGGCTTGGTAAGTACCGAAGGGCTAAATACCACAATGAGTGGCAGTGGATTGTCGCAGAGCAGGGCCTCTCCGATTGGCGTAACACTTTTGAATTTTATTGCTGAATCTTAAGGCTAAGCTAGGCTCCATTTTCGGCCAAGAGCGGACGAAAAAAATTGCGTTCTTTAAGCTGTCAATGCAATAGTAGCCATCATTGGTTCTCTTGATTTTGGTGTGACAATCCGCGCATTTTTACCTGATAGTGAATGATATGCTTTTCATTAGCCCTGCATAAAAAGGGGCTCATAGCTATATCACTTCTAATCTAGGAGAATCACATGTCAGGTCATTACATCATTAGGAAGTCTAGTGCCGTCCAGCCATACCATTTCGTGCTGCGTGCTGGCAACAACGAGGTAATTCTGACGAGTGAGAATTATGCTTCCAAGCAGGGCGCTCAGAATGGCATCACTTCATGCCAGCTGAACAGTCCGATTGACGACCGCTATGTGCGTAAGGAGTCTACCGCAAGTCAGCCGTACTCCTTCGTGCTCAAGGCTGCGAATGGCGAAGTAATTGGACGTAGCGAAAACTACGCGAGTACAACCGGCCGAGATAACGGCATCGTCTCGGTGAAAGCAAATGGTCCAACCAAAGACATTCGTGATGACACCTAGAGTTTAGCATTTGCGGTGCTGCAACCTATACGTTTTACCGTAGAACTTGACACTCTACGGTTTTTAGTTCTGTTTTAATACGTCTGGCTAAAGATTTCTGCGGGGAGAAACTTCATTGCGACGAGTCGTGGAGGCAAGAGTGCTAGCGGATGACGGCCTAATTTTCGGCCAAAATGACTATAGTCGGCGACGTTATTTCGGCTTCGTCCGGTGCTTCCGTCTCGACCTGCTCTTCAATGGCCGTGGCGGACCGACGGGGTGAGATTTGGAATCACGAGTGCCGAAACAATAATTACCAAAGACTTCCGTACGGATTTCTTTCCGATACGCCATCGACCTCGGGCCATGGAGCTTTCACAAGAGGGTCAAGCCAATCGGCCATCAATGCCATCAATTCCAGGCTACCAACGAGTTCCGCCGGCGCGGCTGGGCTTGCTACTATCTCTTCCATCAATCGACGAAGCGACCGAGAACGGTCCAGGTCTTTTGCCATTTTCTCGAACCCGGCGAGCGCCGCTAGCAGTGCGTCCTTATTCGCCTTCTCGGTCTCCCATGCTTGCGCCTTCAAGCGTCGAGCTAGTTCGCGTTCCGCGCGCACCTCGTTCTCCACTTTGCGACGCAGGGCCGCATCAGCGACCCAATGGACGGCCTTTCTTACCTTGACCTCAATCGTCCCACGGACGGTGTCCTCGACTTTGTAGCGCTCGTAGTATGTGGCGGCGTCAACGATAGATGCATATAACTTTCCAGTCGGAATATAGCAATATTCTGGCGGACGATATTCCGCTACAGGTTGGCGTGCCGTCGCGCGCAGTCCCTTCAGATGTTTGGTCGGCGGAGGCGGCACCAGCTCTTGCGTGATGCGTTCCCGGATTCGAATGAAGAAGCGCTGCCCCTGCAATGTAAAACAGTTCCGTTTGATGCCAGCTTCGCGGCGAGCCCCGCGATGGAGTGGGGGCAAGGGTGGGTGCGCATTTTCAAAGTTTGCACCGAGTACGTCAAGCTCATATGCAAATCTATCCGCGAGCAGAAGCGCTCGCTCTTTCAATTCCTCAGAGACCGAGATATCAGCCCAGGTCACGCCGAGTGAGCTAAGTGCACCTTCCTCGAGCTTCGTGCTCTTCATGGCACGCACGACCAGCTTCGTCTGCGGCGAAAATTCTGCTGGGTCTGTAGGCGGGGCATAATTCGGTTTATTAGATTTTGCGACGGCAGTTGTGGAATCTTGAGCTTTTGCAACACGCTCTTCCAGTACGCTATCAACCTCGACTATATGCCGCATACGGACATAAGTCGTTGGGACATTAGTCTTATGCAGCGCTGGTTTCCGAATCGCCTTGCCGACTGCGAATTTCGCCCAGTGGCCTTTTGGTGGTAGCGGCACGTCCAGCACTATGCAGATTTTCCGAAGACCGGCATCGGACACCCCGTAGTCGTTGGCCAGCTTCGTTATGGGTGTAGCCCACACTTCATCGAACAGTTTTTCTCGTTCGAAGGACATCTCTTGCCAAGTCATGATTATCCTCGTTTGTTTCGGGTTCGTCGACTTACCAATGCTGCATGAGATTAGACGTCAATTTGATTAGGAAAATAGGCGTTGTAGGAGGCGGAACATGCACTGTGAAGTTTCGTCGTCATCAGGTGAAAACTGGCTAATAGTGCCGACCAGGTTGTCTTCCAATACTCTTCGTCTACTATGGATTTTACCAACGTTGGTCCTGGCATTAGCAAATGAACTTGGTCGGTGCGCGCCCCAATTCGATTGTCGATTTTTTGCGTGAGGTAGTGACGTCTTGCCAGATGTACGGCTTGACTTCGCTTGACGCTAAAATGGGATTAATTTCGAAAGTAAATCGAGACCAGATGCCGAGTCGATATGGCTGCAAGACGTGACCACAGACACTGAAAAAATCCGGGCAGTTCGAACTCCGAAGCGCCGTTTGCTTGCGCTCGAGGATAACGGTGAACTGGTGTGAGTGATGTAGCTTTTTGAATGGTATAAATAGTATTACGTACATAGCTCATATACCGTTCGATTCGTTCAATTGCGCTGCACCGATGTTTTTCCAGCCTTTTGGCAAACGGATTCCTGGTGAGGTCATTCCCGAAAGGGTGGTATTTTGTCCGGTCTTCTGTGGCCCGATGGCGGCATTGAAGTGCGGCATGCGAAGATACAGCTTGGCTGCGATGGCCCAGTCGCAACATACGATATCTTGTAGATACTAATAGGAACTTCCCATGGCGATAGTCTTTTTTTCCTACAGTCACGCCGACGAGGTGCTTCGAGACCAACTCGAGATGCACCTTTCATTGCTAAAGCGGCAAGGGCATGTGGAGGCGTGGCATGACAGGCGTATCCTCGCCGGCGATGAGCTCGACCCCGCCATTAAAGACAATCTTGAAAGCGCTGACGTTATTCTGTTACTCGTGAGCGCAAATTTCATCAGTTCTGATTATTGTTATTCTAAAGAAATGCACCGGGCTATTGAACGCCCTAACGCTGGCGAAGCACGTGTCGTCCCTGTGATTTTGCGCCCGTGCGACTGGCACTCCGCTCCATTTGGAAAGTTGATGGCAACGCCCAGAGATGGAAAGGCCATCACAACGTGGGCTAACACGGACGAAGCATTCACCGATGTTGTCCGTCAAGTTCGAATTGCCGTCGAAGCCATGAATGTGCGTGCCTGTAACGTCGAAAGAGGTTTGGGTGCCGGTTCAGCTCCCGCCGCAGTGGCACCGACGCACAGTAACGTTATTCCCGCAACGGCGAGACCTGCCGTCGAGGTACCGCGCTCAAGTAATCTACGCCTCAGCAAGGAGTTCAGTGACCTGGATAAAGACGAGTTTATTCATTCGTCCTTCGATTTCATAGGACGGTTTTTCGATTCATCTCTAGCAGAGCTCGCGTCGCGACATTTTGGCATCGATGGCCGATACAGGCGAATTGACACAAGACGGTTTACTGCAATCATTTACCGCGATGGAAAAGCTGTCGCGCAATGCGTCGTCCGTATCGACAGTATGGGCAGTCGAAGCCAGTGCATCTCATTTTCATATGACGCTAGCGCTCCGGACGGGAGCTCAAACGAGATGCTGAATGTGGAGTGCGACAGCCAGGCCATGTACTTCAATTCGCTGGGCATGCAGTCATTCGGCGGGCGCCAGGACCAGCGGCTCTCCGAGCAAGGTGCAGCCGAGTTGCTCTGGGGTTTACTCATTGCACCGTTGCAGCGGTAGAAAATTGTGGTGGCCTCGTTAGCTCGTGACGAGCATCGAAGCTTTTAAAAAAAGATGCGAGCGTACCGATGATGAGTAAGCAGTCCTTGAAAGCCCGCCGTCGCGCTAGCGTCGGGCGCTGCGGACGTTGATGGTAGCGGCAAAGATGGACATTGTAGATTCCACGCAAACCGGTTTTGGACTCAAGGACGGGCGGATGTGCGCGCCTGCGGACGTCCAATCCGGGCTAGCTTGCGAATGCACCTGTATTGGGTGTGGCGCCATACTCGTTGCTAAGAAGGGTGCAAAAACGCGCTGGCATTTTGCCCACCACAACGTTGAAATCGGCGAGTCCTGCGCAGAGTCAGCTATTCATGCGGCTGCGAAGCAAGTTCTGCTTGAACACAACTCGCTCCGCCTGCCAAGCATGCGCGTTGTCGTTTATGGCCAAGCGACGTCCGGTCAAGCGTTGGAGGAGTCGAGCGTGTTGTTGGAGGAGCGTGTTGTACGGTTCGAACGCACCTGCGCGGAAGTCTGGGAAGACGGTATTCGCCCTGATGTTGTGGGTTATCGAGGGGAGCGCAGGCTTCTCGTCGAAATGTACTTTCGTCACCGTGTCGACGAGAACAAGCGCCGGAAAATTAGCAAGCTCAAGTTGCCGACAATAGAGGTGGACCTCTCTGACTTAGACATCTCGACGGGCTTTGACGCAATAGCGCAACGAGTACTTCACGAGACAGGATATAAGACTTGGCTGTTCTTCCCAAATGAAGAGCAGGAGCGGCAGAGACTGTTGGCAGGTCTGGCTGCCCGAATTGAGCGAGCAAATAGAGAGCACCAAGTCGAGCAGAAAGCCGACGAGAAGAGACAAGCAACTCGACATCGAAAACTCGAGAACGACCGTAAGCGTCGCGAGGCGGCTAACCAACGCTACCGCCAAATGTCGCACGAAGACAAAGTTCGGGAGCTGCGCGAGCGTCTGGGAATCGCTGGGCGATGGCCTTACTACCTTTGCAAAAAAGGTGATGGCGCTAGTGCAATCGCAGAGCAAGCAATGATTTGGCAGGCAGCACTGTTCAGCCGTTTTATATTCCAGAGAGCGAACAGCAGCTTCGAACTCAAGCAGACTTCGGTCATACAGTGGATTTTGGAAAGGTTCGAATCTGGACGCAGCTCGCCCGAGTCTGTGCGCGCTGAGGTCCGCCTTTATCTCGACTACCTCGCTGCATGCGGCTTTCTGAAGAAGCTTTCGTACAACCCATATGAGAGTCAGGGCTATATCGTCGTCCACGGAGCACTTGACCCGCCTGCACGCCTTGAGCGGCCGCGAACTCCGCCCGACAATCAGCTTGCTCCTCCTGTGCAGGCGGTGCCTGCGCATCTGCCAGCCCTGAAGGGACGCTGGATATGGCGGTCGGGCAGGCTGACCGAAGTGGTGTGATATTTCTGATGAGTTAACTGCGCTTTTGGCCAAGCCCCTGCGCTGAAACTACCGTTATGTGTCAAGTTAGTCGTCGCGTAAAACAGTCGTATCGTTTATGTTTGGGTAGTGCGGCCAGCTGCTGGTGCAGCTTAGACGGCGGGTTGAGCCAGGCTTTGCCGAAGTGCCGTTACGCACATCTAACGTTTGGGAAGGTCGCCTTTAAATTCATGCTTAACAATGACAAGAAACGGTATGACCGATTCTGGGATGAGGTCAAAGTCGTGACAATAGGACAATGTAGCTCGGTGGTTGCGATGAGATGGTTAGCCTATTTGCGAAACTACAAGTCAAACGCTGACCGACAGTTGCCATGCGCGTCGACCGAAGCCATTCTTCTTATTGTGACAATTTGCGTGCATTTCCATAAGGCAATAATGTAGACTACCTGCAATTTGCAGGATGCCTCCCAGTTATTAGTTTCTGAGCTCGAAAAGTCGCTTTTAGCTTATCGAAGAACAACCATGAACACGAGCATAAAGAAATTTTCTCTTAGGGTTGTCCGGAGGATTAAACCGCTCTTCACTCGTAGGGTCGGTTGGATTGCCACTGATTCCCGGATGCTCAGACTGATAGGCAGAAATTAGACCACTCTTATAAGACAATGACACAAAAAACACTCTTTGAAGAAATTTTAAATGAAGCAGCTGCGTTCAAAAGCCGCCTTACTACAGAGTCGAATCTTGACTTGTTGGAAAGTGCGCTCCACGCGTCGATAGCGCCGTTTGATGTAGGCTGCCCAGAATCATTAGATAGCCGTTGCGTGGGTATCGGTCTCTACTATCTAGAAGCGAAATTTCCGTTTAGCCGATATACTGAGTTAGAAGATTTTGGGGACAGGTGGGGGCGAATCAGGGCGAAAGATGTACCTCCAGCCATGCCTCGATATTACCCTCAGCGCGCAAAAATGCATAAGGAAAAGCTCACAAATGGGGAATATTTACCTTTTTATCTTGGAAAACGACTGGATATAAAAGACAGATTGAAGGGGCATATAATTGGGGGGGGAGAGTCGAAAACCTATTCATTGAAACTGCAGTCGCGTCCAGAGATTATTAAAGGAATTGATTTCCGCTTTGGATTTTTGCCAATACCCGTTCACGAGCACGGGTATTTTTGCGTGGCGTTACTTGAGCATGCAATTCGGGACCGAATTAATCCGATTATTGGAAAGCAATAAGAAAACCGACCGATATGCAATATTTTTGAGTAAACGGTAAACGCCCAAGAGCGCTCGTTAGTGTTGCTAATGTGTCTTTTCGCGGATGGCATATGCGCCTCTTGCGCACTATGTGGCGACAGCCCATCCTAAGACTGAGAAACATGCCGTGAGAAGTCATCATCGGCCAAAAGCGCCGCCATATATTTTCCCCCTTCTACGGTTCAATTAAAAGGTTTAATAAATGCCTTACGAAATTACGTCGTTGTTATTGAAGTGTGAATCAGATGATTTTTCATTTTTGGTGAAGCAAATAGGTAGTCACATAAATTTCACCTCGGATAGTGAACTGAAATCATTGCTTAGTGATTATGTTACTTATCCATCAGTTGGAATTAAGACTAGACTTTGTTGCTGTATAGAAAGAGAAATTCGATACTTGGGAAGTTCAGACATGGCCTACGCCATACGAAAACTTAGATACCATGAGGAACCGGCAGGCGTCAGCATTCACGAAGTAATTGAAGATGTTAGTTCACGGTTGAAGGTGAAACAAAAGCCCCTAGGTTCGCCTGAGTCTAAGGTTGAACGTTTAGTTAAGTGGGCGGCGGAAAAAACATTTTTCGCAATGACACCGGAACAGCAAAGGGATATGTTTGATAAGGCAAAAATTAATAAAGAGCAGCAAAATAAGTTTTTTGATAAAATAAAAGAGAATAAAACCCGGTTCTTACCATTTTTGCTGTCGGTACTAGGCCCTGAAATTACTGGAACGATTGTTGTCGGTTTGGGGACAGCGGCTCTTGCAACTTTTTTGGGAAAAAAAGCGGCTGAAGAACTCATTAAACATATAATTACTAAATTCCCGCTGTGGGCAGAGTGGCTTGGTCCAGTTGTTTGGGGGCTAAGTATTGGATGGCTCGCATACGATTTACAAGGTGCAGCTATGCGTAAAACAGTACCTTTGCTACTATACTTGGGTATAGTGGGACTGCGTGATGGTCCAGAGGATGGCGAAGCTTTTTGGGCTGAGCCAAGCAACGAGTAAATTTTAAGTTATATATATGGACTCTGCAGCGGAAAACTTAATTGTGGTCCATGCCGACTTGTAATATTTCTATATGAATTTTCGGGCGAGAGAACATGCCTGGAGCTTAGATAAGTAACAATAAAAATGAAATTCATTAGCAGATTCGCCGAATTATTCCGAGGTTGGAGTCGTACTGACATTTTGGCGATTCTGGCAATTAGTATATCGATACTAAGTATGTGGATTGCTTACAGGGCAGATAAACGGGCCCATCAAGCCAACATGCGTGGTGCAGAAGCAGTTGCAGCCGTACTCGTGCCAAAAATTAGAGAACTGGTCAAGGAGACGGATACTTCCGCAATGTTTATCGAGACATTCATAAATCATGCTCGTCAGAATCCTAAAGACGCGACTGAGGCGGGGGAGCTAGCATTTGAGTTTCTACATGCTTCGAGCTTACCTGAAATAGAGTTGCCGGCCGAACATTTAGCCTTGCTGACGCACAGTGATGGTGATGCGGCAACGAAATTAGCGATATGTATCTCAAAGCGTAGCTTAGTCCAATCTGATATCAAGAACTTGTCCACAGTTACGAGTAAAAAAATCTCTACTGAACAGTATTACACACTGAGCATACTCCCTTATCGGTTGAGAAAACTAAATGAATCATGTGCTGATGCAGTGAAGTCGCTAGTGATAATTGTTCCAGCGATGCTTATCGACGAACCGCTAAGGGGGACCCTAGGTGAAATTGCGGATGCGCAGTGGGATGAAATTAAAAGAAAAGAATCTGGGCCCGTTGGGACGCTAAAGCTATCTACAGGCAAGTCGAAAGATAATAATAAATGACGCTATTTTTTGAGAAGCGATTAAACAGCGAATTAAATAAAGAGTAATTATGACTAATAAAATTCCAAAAGAGCTGACTCACTACACCACCCTCGGTGGATTAGTGGGAATCTTAGAGAGTAACACTCTATGGGCTTCTAATGCACTATTCCTAAATGATAAATCTGAGCTGCTTCACGGTTTTGAGGCAGCTAAGTTGGCGGTAAAGGTGGACACGGCCAGTGCTGAAAGGAAGTGGATTAAGGCGGTCATCGATGAGTTAAGCATTATCGAAGATGACGGGCTAGCAGATGCTTTCATCACTTGCTTCTGTGAACGCCCCGATGTGTTGAGTCTTTGGCGCGGGTATGGTGCTACCGAACAAGGTGTGGCAATCACTTTTGATGGTCCAACGATAGCTCGCCTGCTTGGAAATGCTGGGTCGCATCCCTCAAAGGTGATATACGCTGAGGTAACGACAGTGCAAAAATTTAGGACTGAGTTAAAAAAAGAAATTGCTGAATTACAGGAATGGAAAGACGATGTTGGGGAGTTGGAACTAGATGAGATAAAAGAAGACGCACGTAAAATTATTACCAAGCTCCTACCGAGATTTAAACATAATGGTTTCCGGGATGAGCGCGAGTTTAGATTTGTCGCGCACGGCGCTGATGATGCAAGCGTAAAGTTTAGAACGAAAGGCAGTGTCATTGTGCCCTACATAACACTTCCCGTGGGGCCTAGACTACCTATCAAATTTATTACTGTCGGCCCAGGAAGCGACGTGGAATTAACGCGAAAGAGTGTGGAAAGATATCTCCGCGCTAAGGATTATAAAAATGCAGAGGTTCGAAGCTCAAAGGTACCTTACAGGGCTTAATAATTCATCCGCGTAGTTTAATAAGTATGGTTGGTCGTGAGTTTAACCTTGCCGATGTGGGGGCATTCCGATTTTTTGGCGCGTGTCTCCCGATGGGAAGGTGGCACTGATTCGTGGTTTTTAGGAAGATGGTCTTGAATTTGAGGCCCCTGGTTTCATGCCTGGGGAAGCTTTTGAGCTTACCTTGCCGCCTTGGCGTGTAGCAGAGTTTTTTACTGCGTGTCAGATATTTTGGGGAAGCAAATAGCTAAAGGCTCGTTTCGCATACAGATAATTGCGGAGTGGGAGGGCCTAACGGGCCTATCGCTGAGGAGGCATCGTGGTAGCCGATACATTTTCGACGACCATGTCGCATATGATGACACCTACGTTATCGAGGGCGAGGTCGGACCGAATGAAGTAGAAGCGGCACTTCCCGCGACCTTTGCGAAGATTGCAACACCGTTGTTGCGCCGATTTTCGTTCTTAAACCTCCCTACCAATTTTATGAGAAGGAGTTGGCCAAGATGTTGGGCTGAAATTTCGCATAATATCTACGAGAATGAACACGCTAGTAGCGGTATGTACAGTTAGCGTGTTGTGCGCCTGGCATTAGTTCGATGGCGTGCTTGGCAATAATCAGAAGACTGCCACGGTTCAGGGCGCGTAGGTCCGCGCGAACAGCAGTGAGGTCAGTCAGATGTTCGGTCATGTTCGCGTGTTCGTGCATGAAAAAGTCGGTCAACTTGTCCTATGATAGCCGAATTACGATTGCTCCCTTGAGCTCTTGCCTAGCTTGGAGTGATGAGCCAGCGCTAAATGACGAAAGGGCAGAATATAACGCACCATCATTACAATAGCGGCTGAACTCAGGCTTCATTAAGTCAGGATTGTTATTCGGGTTCGGCTTAATAGCGCGCTAGAACTAGCCTGTTGAGCGTTTCGAGGGATGTTGTTGAAAATTTTACTCTTCGTAACATGGTGGGAGTGTAGGTTCGTCTATTTTTTCTTGGGCAATCTACAAAAATACTTATTTCGTTTTCTTGTCGTAAATCTACTCGCACCGTAGAATACGGACTCTAGTTAGGTTTTTTATTGAATAAAAGATACCATTCGCGGCATCATCAATGGTGCAAATAGGAATTAAATGATTAGGCTCGGCTGGATAGACTTTTCTTCGGATGACCGTACGCGTGTGCAAGAGGTTCTAGCGCTGCTCAAGGAGCCAGGAACTTTGGATGAGCTAGGGATAGGGCAGGTTCGAGATGCCTTTTCAGACCTCCTATTTCCGGGTTTCTCCACTATTCAGACTAGGGCTCGATATTTCCTAGCCGTCCCTCACATTTTCCTTGATTGGGCGAGTTTGCCGCTAGGGAAACGCCGCAATCGGCCTTTCGAGGTCTATCTTCGCGAAGCTGAAAACGAGCTGGCTCGAACCCTTAAGGAAAATCATGAAATAGCCGGTCTTCCGCTCGACGGTATTATCGGACACACGATGGTTGATAGCGGCGGAGTGGCTCGCCGCCCTTCATCAACTTATTGGAACGGGCTGAGGCTTTTCAATATCATCAATTCACAAAATTCGCTTGCCGAGTTTTGTCGTAATTGGAAACAAGATGTCGGGAAATACAGCGCCGTGGATGCCGAGGAAGGTAGTGATGATGCTGAGCATCGTTTTGAGTCTAATGTTCGACGGCCGCCTGGCGCACGGGATACTTGGCGTGATGACGTCACACTGAAACTTAGTAGGGCCGAGGCAGAGTTCTTGTCCTTACGTTTTAGTACTTTGAAAGGGTTGGAGCACTCGGTCGCCGCACAGTTGCTCTCTGCAAAATTGGCTGAAAAAGCTTTGGCAGAAAAGTACAAAAGATTTGCCGCATTTAGTGTTTGGGTTTCCCGACAGCCAAGCCTGAGTTCAGTTTTCAAGGAGCGAATCGCCCGAGCTCAACGGTTTAGCGACGCAGTCGAGGGAGCACATATCATTTTCAATGGACTTCTGGCTCACGAACTGGAGGATGACGATTTGGCTGAGCAGTGTGTGGAGTGTTTTGCGAGCTGGCGCGCGCGCGTTGCTCAATCCAATGTATTCCATAGCGGTGCTCCGGTTGAATGGCTAGATGCAACGCGCGCCTTAGGTGTCACCGTCAATCATCTCACTGTCACTTTCCTCGACGATTGGAACGAGGCGATGTGCAGCGCCGCACCAAAAAAGAAGCTTGATGGACTCGTTCGTGCGCAGGCATTGAACAATAAACCAGGTCGCTCTTTGCTTGTGCGACTACCACGCACCAAATCAACTTGGTACGGAATGAAGGAGCTTGAATATCGGTGGTCGACGGCTCGCGGAATGTTGCGTGACGTGATGGAGGGGCAAAATGCTTAGCGTGACTTCAGACCGCCTGGACTACGGCGAATTGCTACAGGCTCCCGCTGGCTATAGGCTAAATCTTGGCATCGCGACAACGTTCTCATTGGACCTTGAGACACTTGTGGCCGCGTCTCTGGCGTTGAATTTCAGTGAAACGCTTGAAGACGACATTTCTGGTGAACGTCTGGCCTTACTAGAATCGCTAGACCAACTACAAGAGCGGCTGTTGGTGTTTTACCAAGAAGGAAATGTAAAGGTTCCTAAGAATTTCAATCGCTTGTTCACTTTACTGGAACCATTACTTGTTCCATCAATTGCGTTGGAGGGGCCGAAGGGCGCATTCGCTTCGTTTCATCCGAAAATTTGGTTGCTGCGATTCACACCTCAGGATAGCAAGAAGCCAGTCCATCTCCGACTAGTTGTTCTTTCTCGGAATCTGACGTTTGACCGGAGCTGGGATATTGCGGTGGCTATCGATGGCCAAGTGGTGAAGCGCGGCGCTAACTCAGACCCTAAATTGGTGGACTTCTTACACTCATTGGTAGTCGGAGAAAAACATGCCGAGAGCCTAGAAAGTATGTGTGAGACGCTTGACGCCGTTAAATGGGATGAGCCAACGGCATTCAACGAATTTTCAATTCTTCCTGGTCTCGCGCCAACGCCCAAAAATGCCGCGATGACTCCCATCGATTTGAAGGGGAAAATCGATGAGCTGCTCGTGGTCTCACCCTTCGTAGACGCTGATGAGACGAGTCTGCTACGTGAGCTCGGGTTTAGAACCAAAGGAAGGAAGACCCTTATTAGCCGGGCCGACACGCTGGATGCCATTGGTGAGGCGACCTTAGTTGGCTGGGATGTAAAGTCCGTTTCGGAATTAGTTGTGGACGGCGAAGAACGATTGCATCAAGACCAGCCGTCGCAGCAGGATTTGCATGCCAAGCTAATAGTGGCAAAAACAGCTGAGGGAGCAGTGTGGCACGTCGGCTCTGCAAACATGACCAATGCGGCTTTTGGCCAGCCTTCGAAAGGCGTCCCACCTCGCAATCGAGAGCTTATGCTGCGTCTGGTTGGTTCGAACTCTAAAGTCGGCCCGCAAAAGCTATTGGACGAATGGGTGAAAACAGGGGTCTTTGAAAAGCACACCTTCAGTGACAGCAAGAGTGTCTCGGCCGATGCCAATCCGGACTTCCGCCGAGCGGTCTACTCGCTGACATCTGCAAGCTGGAGCATCCATGCCGAGCAGGGTGTTGAGGGTAATTATTCGGTTGAGCTCACCGTCTCGCCTTTACCGAAACTTCCAGCTGGTTACCAGGTGAATGTGGGACTTCTCTGTCGACAAGCGTGGAAGGAACTTGCATCTAAGCTTCGGTGGGAAAAGCTAAAATTGACCGATGTGAGCGCCTTCGTGCCCATCGAAATAACTTCTCATGTAGATAAGTTCTGTAAGACGTTCGCAATTCAGGCGTCATTCAGTGCCGACCTCATGGACGCCCGCAAGCGTGCGGTTTTCCGAGAAACGGTTGACTCGGGTGAAAAGCTGCTCAATTACCTAACATTGTTGTTGGATGCTGGAGCATCCAAGTCGCAATGGTTCCGTGCTGACGGCGGCGGTTCTGACGTTGATATTTTTGGTCTCGGCGGTACAGGAGGGTTATACGAACAGCTCTTACGTGCGGCTGCTCGTGCGCCCGACCGTTTAGGCAGGGCGCTAAGGGTATTCCAACGACTTGACGAGGAAGGCGTACCGATACCGCCTGGACTCGAGGAACTTTTTAAAGGTTTTGCCATGTATGCAGAGGTTCAGAAGTGACCCTGGACGCTATTGACCATATTAACAATTCGTTAGCGCAACTAACGGATTTTCAGAATGCGACTGTAGAAGAGGCCTGTCAACGTCTTGTTGGTCCTGCTGGGCCGCAAGGTCGTCTTCTCGTGGGAGACGAAGTCGGACTAGGAAAGACTCTCGTGGCGCGAGGTGTAATCGCAAAGCTTCTGCTGAATTATTTGAATCGGGGCAAGTTGAGGCGTCCGTTCCGGGTTGTTTACATTTGCTCGAATCTCGCGCTAGCCCAGGAGAACGCAAACAAGCTTGCAGTGTTTCACGGAGAAGGGGCTGACAAATGGGTTAGCGCCCCGAGCTTTGGCCGTCTTGCTGAACTCGGGCTGAAGCAGCCGGCATCAAAAGAGGGATTGCTTCTAGAGCTTTGCTCTCTAACGCCTGCGACTTCGTTTTCTTTGACACAAGGCGGCGGAAATGCGCGCGAGCGATACATCATTTGGCGCGCGGTAGCGAAGTCGGCATACGTTAAAGATACCGTCGAGCTCCAAGAATTTTTTCGCAACGATGTCAATCACTCCTGGCAAGTAGCGAAAGAGTACTACGAAAAATCAGAGGGGCTTGAAACCGAGACCTTAGCAGAATTTAGTGACCGACTGGGCGAGTCACCTCAACTCGATGCCAACGCGTTTGCGGCAGCGAAGGCACTTGGACTCAGCTTGCATTCTTGGCGTAGCTTGCTTCGGGGTGTTTCAGAAATTGATGGAGATGGGAAGAAAAATCAATCACATCTCGAGTGGCAGGTGCGTGGGCGAATTCGCGAGATGTTCGTCGAAGCATGCGCCCAGAATCTCAAGGCTGACCTCTTTATCCTGGATGAATTTCAGCGGTTTCGAACCCTTGTTAACATTTCCGTTGACCTCAAAAGCTCATACGGAAAGACTTCTGAGCAGCAAGTCATTGCCCGGCGCGTGCTGCATGAAGGCACGAATTACGCGACCCTTTTACTCTCTGCAACGCCATTCAAGGCGTTGACACATATCGGTGAGGAGGACGAGGGGACGGCGCACGCACAGGAGCTTTCTGAACTCTTAGAATATTTGTGTAGGACGGACCCGACTATTGTGAAGCGCTACCAGATGAATCGGGAGGCTTTGCTTAAAGACATCCTGTCGCTTCCTGAGAGTCCATTGGCCGAAAATACTTTGCAGAGCAAAGCGAAGTCGGCGGTGGAGACAGTTCTGCGAAGCTACATATGCCGAACGGAGAGGGCAGGCATTGAGCCTGATATCGAGCGCATCTTTAGCAGCGGTGTGCCTCAGCCGAGCGTACCAAGTCCAACAGAAATCAATGAGTACATCGCGCTTGACCGCCTTTCGGAAGCTCTAAAGGCGGCCTCCGTCGGCAGTGCAGGTATTGACGTGATGAAGTTACATAAAGCAGCGCCATGGTGTCTGTCTTTTCTCGGTGGCTACCAGTTGCGCGAGAGTCTTCGTGTGCACAAAGGGATTCTTGGGGTTGCGACGGCATTAAAGTCCTCTAGCGATGCATGGATTCCCGTTGAGAAGTTTCGTGGATATCAAATTAATCTGACACGTGACGCGCCAAGCGCTCGCTTCAAGGAGGTATTGGTTGCCGCTGCACCGGAAGGCGCTGAGCGGCTGCTTTGGGTTCCGCCGGCAATGCCGAACTACCAGGCGGATGGGCCGTTTGCAGGGCAGGCAGACTTCAGCAAGACCCTACTGTTTTCATCGCTTGTGCTTGCGCCGAGGGCACTGAGTAGTTATGTCTCATATGAGTGCGAGCGCAGGCTTCTCCCTGCTCGCGGAAAGCGACCACCATACTTTGAAAGCCGTGATGAGTTTTCACGGACGTTTCGATTTGATGCGAAGTCGCTAACTACAGCATGGGGTCTTGTGTATCCATCAGCGAGGTTGAGCGCTGTTCAACTCGCTGGCGAGTATGGGCTACACGAGCTAAGAGGGAGGATTGAAAAGGAGCTTTCGGTCGACTACAAGCGAATGTGTGCGACGTTTGGCAACGGCAAAGCTTCGAAAAAGAAATCATGGTACGTCTTGGCACCTATCTTGCTGGATTGGCTCTCCGCAGACGGGAAGTCGCATGTGCGACAATGGACAAGTGCAATGAAAAAAATGTCAGAAAGTTCTGATATGAGGAAATCTCAGGTTCAATCCATGCTTCTCTTACTCGAAAGAGAGGTGCTTGAACTTGGAGAACCGCCTTCTGACCTCAAGAGCTATCTTGTGGACCTTTCCATAGCTGGAGCGGGTGTCTGCATGAATCGAGGTATGCAGGCAGCATGGACAGATAGCGGGAGCGCAGACGCTGAGAATCTCTTATCCGGTGCCACTGATGCGGCGCTGTCATTCCTCGACAAAATGAACCGCATCGAGTCTCAGCGTGTGCTACGCGCCGTTTGTGGCGCCGATAAGCCTTGGATTGCAGTCGCGCGGTATAGTGCTATGGGTAATCTTCAAGCCGTATTCGACGAGTATTTGCATCTCTTGAAGTCAATTCACAGAACGCTTGCTGACTCGGTGAAAGCGTTTAAAGTCGCTGTCGACACGGGAGCGGTATCCGTGACGGCCCAAACGCAACTGCCTCCTCCAAAGAGGGACACGAGTTATGATGTTCGATTCCACTGTCACTACGCAGTTCCTCTTGGCAATCAGAAGAGCACGGATGAGGCTGGTGTCAGCCGAATCACGAATGCGCGAGCTGCGTTCAATTCGCCGTTCTGGCCGTTTATGCTCAACTCCACATCTATCGGGCAGGAGGGACTCGATTTCCACTGGTACTGCCGCCGTATCGTGCACTGGAGCTTACCGCCTAATCCCATAGACCTAGAGCAACGTGAAGGTCGAATCAATCGCTTCAAATCTTTGGTCGTTCGCCAGCGCATTGCGGAAGAATATGGGCATCGTATGGGAAAAAATCGACCGGCAGATGTTTGGGAGACATTGTTTGATATTGCAAAATCGGAAGTCCGGGGGACAGACCTTGTGCCGTTCTGGCACGCTCCGGGTGGCTCCGCCAAAATCGAACGCATTGTGCCCTCGATGCCATTCAGCTCCGAGTTGACGCGCCTGAATGAGGTTCTACGTATCCTCTCGCTTTATAGGCTGTCGTTTGGCCAACCGCGACAGCAGGAGCTCGTTGAAAATTTGCTTAAACGAAAATATAGTGAGGCAGACCTTGTTGAAATTCGTCGAGCCCTGCTCATCGACTTGGCTCCGATTAACTATCGAAAACGCGTATGGTAGCGATGTCAAGGGACAATCTATCTTGTGATGTGCCTAATCCTTGTCCGTTCGAGCTTAGTCTTGCATTGCATCGGTTAATCAGGCACCTCGCCGCCAGCACACCGACGCGCCAGCCGAACTGCTCGGCCGAATCCAAAGTAGGTTGCGGTCAACAAGACCCCAGGACTTGCAAGTCATAGCGTGCGGTAGATATGGAGGCTGAATCAAGGCAATGCGTTGCGTGGTGGCCAACTTGGCTAGAGCGGGTTTGAGTAACTGCATCTCGCCGATACCCGCCTGTTGAAGCTGCACCTCCACCAAAGCGGACCTAGGCCATCCACCGTTTGGCAACTCCGCATCCAAAACCGCATAGCCGGTCGTGCACGTCGTCGACCTCGACAGAGCGAGTTCGCTCGCACGCCATACGTCCTGTAGAGGCAGTTGCAGAAGAGCGCGAGCTGAAGCGCTTTGGATGAGGGGAGGGCACAACATTGATTTGGATTACTTGGTTAGATTGGAGAAAGATGGTTCTTGGCAACTGACCACTGTGTTTTTATACAGTATGATTCAACGTCGGAAAAAATACATATCTAAATTAATTTCCTAAGGGATGCGTTGTACATTTCAAATCTATTGGCGCAGGTGCTTGTTGCAGACTTGCTGGAACATGCGCCCTACGAAAAGCGTGATGGGAGCTCCAACGCTCGGTGGCTGAGCAGAGATTGCGCAGTAACCTAGTCCTCAACTTTTTCTGGCTTCGCACGACCTCCGCCTACAGTTGCATCAAGTTCTTGATTGTCTAAATTGCATCATTAAGTTTATCTTCGCGGGCCGCCTCGGCCAAGGATTGCAATTTTGCGATATGTTCAACATACTCTGCATACGACGCTATAGCGTCTCCAAAAGCGGTAGGTGATTAAATCTGTTCGAATAGATGCAAGTGATGACTCTACGCAGAGCTGCTCTGTGGGCAGGCTACGTTCATTCACAGCCGAATTAAAATGTCGTAAGCTGCGATAGAAATTACAAGTTGAGCATGTGCTCCATCCCGTGTGTAAGGCGCTCAAGTTTTGGGCGAATAATCGGGATGCGACGGGTTCCCCGGCGCAGAATTAACTGAAGAGAGGGTTCCTGCTTGCATATCATTCCATTCGAGATTTCACCACCAAAAAATGAGGCGGACTTCGAACGCATGTGCGCACAGGTATACGGGGTGGTCTTCAACGACCCGATGCCGAAGATGAACGGCCGCCGAGGCCAAGCTCAGGGCGGTGTTGATGTGTTCGTGAAGGTGCCTGGCGTTGGGCGCGTAGGCATACAGTGCAAAAAGTACACAATGAAGCCGGTCAAGTGGGAAGACGTCGAGGATGAAGTTGGAAAGGCCGACAAGCACAATACGCCCATCAAGAAGCTCATCCTTGCTACAACCGCACCAAATGACGCACCTCTACTGAGGAAGGCCCAAGAACTCTCCGATTACCGTGAGGCTAAGGGGCAGTTTCCCATCGAGGTGGAATTTTGGGAGGACATCTGCAATCACATCGACCGGTTCCCGGTTCTTCAGGACAGCTATGCGCCACACACCCCAGGCGCAGCCTTTCATCGGCAAGAGGCCTCGCTCAGCGCGATTAGCGATATCGTGCTGAATACGAGCGCTGTTGTGCAACGCATTGCGGGTCTGCCGCCCGCGCGACCTGAGTCTGTCAACCGACTCATCTCTGACCAGCTGGACCGTACCAATGAATTGCTGAAAGCTTGCCGGTACCGCGATGCATTGGACCACTTGGCGGTTGTTGGCAAGGACCTGGAACCTTTCGATGCGCACCAAAAGGCTCGCTGGTACCTCCAGAAGGGGCTCAGCCGCTGGTTCATGTGCGTGGACGACCAAGAGTCCGCCGGCTTGTTTCTTAAGGCTTTCGAGTTTTATCCAGACGACGAGCGCATGGCCGCAGCCAAAGTTCGAGGCCTCATGCTTCAGAGAAAGCTCGACGAGGCGCGTGTAGCAGGGGAATCAGCCCTTGAACGATTCCCGGACTCTCAGCAGGTCTGGTTCGCGCTGGCCAACGTTCGCCTCCTGCAAGGAGCGCGCGTGCAGATGAGGGATGTGCCCGAGGCACTAAAGCAAGAGCCCGACACCCTTCAGTTCGTTGCACAGGCAGAACTCAGTGCGGGGAACCTCGACGAGGCAATCAAGCTTAGCCAAGAAGCCGCCAACCATCCGGCGGCGGGATTCTTCATCCGAGTTAACGCACTTCGGATTGCCGTCGAGTGCGGGTCCCGGTTTCCTGTCGGAGTAATGGCGGGTGCGCTTCCGGCGCGCGAAACGAAGGCACTCGAGTTTGCCATCGGCTTGTTCAACCCGCAGCACGAACGCCTTTGGGAGGTTCAGTCTGAATCGGTGGGTGAGACTGTCGCCCACTTGGGCTACGCCCTGCTGATGCTGCATCGGTTTCCGGAGGCACTCGTCCTCGCGCGGGACTCCGAGGCTCACGGGTACTGCTCGCCTGAAATTCTGCGCATCCAGGTGACTGCTCTCTTTGGGTTAGACCGGGGAGGGGAGCTCCTGGGTCTCGCCACTGAAAGGCTGGCCGAGATGAACTCCGCCAGCCTAATCATTATAGGGCAGGTAGCTGCTGACGATGGCAATCTTGCACTGCTCAAGCAGACTGCAGATGCAGCACTTGCCTATGACCCAGCCGACGACGAGACGACTGAACTGCTCGCTGCTCTTCGCTGGGAGGCATTGATGCAAGCCGAACGGCCGGGAATTGCTATCAGTGAATTGCTTGCGGCAAAGGTCGAGGTCGCCGGCGGACTCATTTCGGCCTGCGTCGCGGCGCGAGTCCTAAACCGGGTCGGACGAGTCTTGGAAGCTGATGCAGTTGTGCAACGGGCAAAGGCCGTGGTGACGCCCCAGAGCACGGACACCCAGAAGCTTATGCTCGCAGAGCTGCTGTTCAACGTCGGACAGTTCGCCGAGGCAGGGGCGCTGTTCGAGCGGTTGGCGACTCCTGGCAATCTCTCTGACCTGCATAACAGGTTGCTTGCGTGCTATGTGCGGTCTAACAACCGGCGCAAAGCGAAGGAGTTGATTGCTAGGCTACCTGCCGATTGGATTGAAAACGATAAGACCCGGAGCCTTGCCATTGAGCTTGGCCAGCAAGCCGCAGACTGGGCTTTCCTACGTCCGTTGGTGGCCGCGCAATTGCTAAGGCATCCGGATACTGCTGGAAGCTGGCTCTTCAAGTTGAGCGTGAGCTTGCACTCGTCGACGCCGTCCGAGTTCCAAAACGACCTTCGAAGCGTTCCGGAGCTACTCGACGGACCGATACGGGTAACAACCCAGTTGGCGTACCTAGAGCTTCGATACGGTGAAGCCGAGCGTGGGATGCGTCGGCTGTATCGAATGCTCCGTCGCAACTTGGACGAGCCGGAAGCGCTGTCGGCGTATTTCCTCTCTATCGTAGGGATGCCTGGCGAGCTTCCCTTCATGGAGGAAGAAGTACCGTCAGTCACAGCCGGCAGTTGCATCACTCTGGTCGATGAATTCGGCCAGTCCACGCGGTTGGTCATCGACCCAGCGGAAGTTGGAGAGCTTCCTAAGCGTGAGGATTACTCAGACGCAGCTGCGCCTCCCGCCGCGGCGTTGCTTGGCGCAGTTGTAGGGCAACAGATAGACCTTCCCGCACTTGCTTTTGGCGACACGAAGAAATACACGGTGACATCCATTCAATCGGCCTATCGGCGCATGTTGCAGGTTGTGCAGGAGCGCGCAAATGCGTTGGGAGGGCTGCCTCATATGAAGATGGTTCACGTCGGAATGAGCGGCGATAGCGAACACGACCTAGCACAAATGAAGGCTGAGGTCATGCGTTGCTCCGCCATTTCGCGCCAACAGTTCGACGCCTATGCCGCTGGGTACATGACGCTTTCCGGGTTTAGCAAGCGTATGGGACGTAGCACTGTAGAGGCTGTCTTAGGTTGGCCGACGGATGGGCCGCCACTCTTCGTTGGAACTGGAGTCGAAGCGGAACGTATTGCGGCACTTGAACTCTTCGCCCGTCCCGATGCTGCCTACGTTATCGACGCACTGACCCTAGCTGAGCTGGTCCACATCGAGGTTCCGGAATTACTGGCCCACCTTCCAAAGGTGCTCGTTTCAACAGTAACGAAGGCGATGTTGGAGGGCCTCCTCCGTGAGGCAAAGGAAGACAGGAGCGTTGCGACCAGCACCGAGGTGAACGGAGAGCTTGCCTTTATCGAGCACGATGCTCGCTACCATATACGGCGAATCGAGTTCTTCGCAGCTATCCTAGCAGCCGTCGAGAAGTACTGTGAGGTACAACCTGCGTATGGTGAACTGGGAAATGACGCCGAGATGTCCCGCTTGGCCGAAGTGCTTCAGGACGAAGAAATGGAAGTGCTGCTGCTGGCCAAGGCTGCTAACGCAACAGTCTTGACGCTAGATGGGCGCCTCCGCTTCGTCTTGGGAGTTGTTGCGAAGGTCCCAGGGGTCTGGCCACAAGCTTTGCTTATGCACTGCGCAAGCAAGAATCTCGTCGACCCCATGATGGTTGCGGCTACCACGATTCGACAGTTCCTCCAGAATCGAAGCTTCGTATCGATGGGCTCAGCTGACCTCACTTGGATGGTCCTGCAAGGGGGCGTGTACCTTCAGCATGGCATGCGTCGCTTCAAGTTCTATCTATCGTCGGACGAGACCGACTTCGCTTCCGTCACTCATGTTGCGTTCGAGTTCTTAGCGCAAATCGCTTCTCTTCAAATCCATCTAGGGGCGTTCGGAGAACTGCTCGAGCACGTGGTGGAGGCCGCGATGCGGCACAAGCAGTGTCCACCTGATTTTGAGACTCAGGTTGCCAACTTTATCGTTAACGTGACTAGCGATGCAAACAAAATTATCCATCTCTATGAACCCGCAAACGAACTTTCTGCTAAACGAATGCGGCTTCAACGCCGGAGCTTGGGGGAGCGGGTCATACGCGCACGGAGTCGTCTCAAAGCGCCTGCGGACAATCGACCTGTTGCCGTGCGAGCTATCTTCTGCAGTCGCATCCCTTGTTTGGTGGAAGACAAGTCAAGTCCGGTTGCCGAGCTGGCAACTGAAGTACAGTTGCCAGTTCAAACGGCCGAGCCAGCCCAGGCTCAGGCCACTGCGACAAACGAGGCATCGGCAAAGTCTACGCAAGTTGGACAGGTACTTTTGGGCACCGCGCTGGAGGCGCGTTTAATCAGCCCCTGAACATAAATGCCACCCGAAACGGCGGAGTATCGTCGATGCTGCTCTCCGCCATCCCTTACCCGCCATCAAGCTCTGTGTTTAAACAGTTCTCGAAAGTCATTTCCTCGAATCTAGGTTTCATCGCAATTTCTAGGACATCAAAGTCAGTGCGGACAAATGGATAAAGGCAAATCCGTACATGTGCGGAGGACATCTTTCGCCAACATCACTGCTCGCCTGGCTCATCATCTTCAAGCAAGCCATCTTTGACTTGCTTGTCTATGTAACACATCGTGTCCTCTACCAGCTGGGCTAACGTTCTGACTTCCGCCATAGTCACCATGACCGCCTTGTTTCTAACATCTTTCCCATTGCGATGCACGATGTCATGCCGGGTCTCCACGGCCATTATGAGTTCACGAATATCATCAGGGAAAGATGTCGCCAGCACTTCCTTGTAGAGCTTCTTTGCTGTCACGATATTATGAAAACTAAGGCCGTCTATTGCCTCATTGACCAGCTCATTGATTCTGTCATAGGTAGCAAACACTTCGCTGACCGGCTCCTTCTTGGAGCTTTTGAATGCGTCATGGTTTTTGACAAATCTTCGAAGAACAGCATTGCGCTTGAGAACCTGTTTCCTGAGCGTGTCGCTCAAATACGTCTCCATGACGGTAATTACATTCGCGTACAGCATTCGCGCCAAAGAACCGTTGTCCGGTGCCAGCGCGGTTAACTCTAATGTCTCTGCTAACGACGACGTGAATACCTCGTAAAACGTCGTGTTATCTTGATGATATTCGATAATGTCGTCAAACTCATCGCTCCAACCCGATGCAATCATCGCGGTGGCATTTAGCACAAAATGCCGGTCATCAGGCACGACTTGAAGAAGTGCGACCGCGTACATTTCCGGCGAAGTGCATGGGAAATTAAAATCGCCCCCGCCGGGCCTGTTAGAAAAGTAATAGGATTCCGGATTGCCAAGCATGAAGTTCAAAAGGGTATCGTCGTAGTCCTGGGGCGCCTCCGAGAAATATGAGGAACTCAGGCCATCCGCTCGAATTCTCTTGATGCGATTGAGCCAGTCATCAAGGGTACTGCTTTCCAAAGCCGGAATTAGCTGAACACATTTTCCCTCGGGTGCTATCTCCAGCATATCCTTACAGTCCTGAACCATTTGCGCCAGTTGTTTCTTGAAGTCGCGTTTCAAGAACTCCAAATCGTAGCCATCAAGAGCAAGTCGCCGTGCAATGGTCTTCGCAGGCGAACTGTAAATGTACTGCGGCCTCCCGTCCTGGTTGTCATCCGGCGGAGGCAATTTTGAACGCTCTGATTTTCTGAAGTACCACCGAGGGAGATAGTTTTGTGTTTCAAGGATACTCATGCCATCCAGTTCAATTCCGGCCCAAGTTGACATTCTTCTTTCCCATTCATTAATTTTTGCGCACGTTACTCAACCATTCGAGCCTTATAGCGTTCAAGCAACTGTTCCGCCATCGCTTCATCTCCCGCAAGCGTCAGCACTCCAAGCACTGACATCGACGCGAGGATTTCGGAAAATCGCAGGGCTTCTAGAATCTCGTCGGTCGAATAGTTCGGTCCAATGCCGTCTTCAGTAATCCAGCGCTGAACATGTAGCCCGCCCGTGTGGGTGTAGGCGCACATAGCCTTCCATGTCCGCCTCTTAATTGCTGAAAGCCCCTGCTCATTGAATGCAGGAGCCTTCTCGATGGCTTCAATCATCTCTGCAAATGTGTTCTTCAGTTCCTTGCCTTCTAAGAACCGCTTGATTTCTTCATCCGTCGCACACGACGCCAGCCATTCGCCCTTTATATAAGCTTCGAACGTAATCCGAACCAAAGAGAAGACGGATGCGTAAAGCCGGGCGTCCAACAGAACAACGATAGCATGGTGGTGGTCCTGGACAATGGCGAAGCAGCCACATGATGCTCGCACCCGGTCATTCGATGGAAGTTCGCTGTTATGAACGATGACGCGGAGCCACTCTTTGTACTTATTGGCGGAGCTAAGTTGCGTATTACTCAACATATTTTATTACCCTTTTCTTGTCCGAAAGTGGGGTTATTTGTACCCCGCGATTGCAGCACTATGGTGTCGCATGGCGGGCACAGCAGCCTGGTGTTCTCTTGGCGGGGGGGGAGGGCGGTCGCCATTCCGGCGCACTGCTTGCAGAAGCCGCTTTGCCCAATACCCGCACTCTTTCCCCGCTTGCTCGTAGATACCGAGCAAGCGGGGAAAGTCTTCTTTGGCTGCCACTTGCACCTCTTGACAACGTTCGGCAATAAAGAGATTCTTTTAAATTTTACAATAGGTATTGACAAGCCAACGGCCTCGACAGCAATAATGTTTTAATCGAATCTATCGAACCAAGTCCACCTATCACGGAAGTAAATGTATGGCTAACGCAGCATCCCGTATCGTAGAGCTCTTAACCTACATCGAGCAAGTCGAAAAGTTGAAAGCGACGCCCGCTTTTTCAGTCCCTACCGAATATTTCGCAGCCTACCAGAACGAATTAAAAGGGCTGCCCGACGTGCATTTCAATGTGCAGGACGACGGTGGTGAAGTGTGGCTGCGTATCCAGCGACTCAAGGAAATCAGCGCGCCGGGCGTCGTCGAACCGCTAAAAGCCTGGGTTACTTTGCCCAAAAGTCCTGAAAAATCCCCTGAGTTGAAGAAGGAGCTGCCAGTCCTTGAAAACAAGGTAGAGGTTGGGCGCAAACTGCTCAGCGACCATCCTGAGATTCAGGCGCTGTTCGACCAGTACGTTACCGAGCAGTGGAGTCCTTGGGCGGCGGCCGAGAGGCCACGACGCAAGACCATCGCGCGCTATAACCAGCTCTTCGCGCTGCAACAGTCGCTTTCGTCCGACGGCTCCGAGGCGCCTCTTGAGTTGGTGTGGGGCATCGGAAATGCGGCTTGGAAGAATCCGACGTTCAAAACGCCAGTCCAATATCCCCTCATCGTCCAGACCTGCGAAATCACGCTCGACACCGACACGTTCGAAATTGAGGTGCGCCCGCGCGAGACCGAACCCCGGCTCGAGATTGATTGCTACGCTGAGATGGAGATATCGGGGGTGCGCCACCTCGAGACGTTCTGGAAAGGCGCAATCGCAGGAGCAGAAACCCGGCCAAACCCATTTGAGGCATCATCGTTTGATGGCGTCCTCAAAGCCGCAGTGGGCCACTTGGACCCTTCTGGCGCATACGAGGTCCTAACAGACGACGTATCGCCGCCAGTCGCGGGCGACGCGTTGAAAATCACGAACACTTGGGTTATCTTCGCCCGCAAACGGTCGGCCGACGTCTATCTGGAGGACGTGCGCCAGTTAAAAGCGAAACTGGAAGTCGCGACGCACATCCCTGCAGTATTAGCCAGTTTCGTCGAAGACGGTGACTCCGCCGTGCGCGCGCGCCCAGAACGAGCGTTCCGGGGGCTGTCTTCCAGCGACGGTGCGCCAGGCGCTTTCGAATTATTCTTCCCGATGCCCTATAACGACGAGCAGGTATCCATCGTCCAGAAGCTTGAGGACAATGACGGCGTTGTAACGCAAGGTCCGCCGGGAACAGGTAAGACCCACACAATTGCGAACGTCATCGCACATTACCTAGCCAACGGTAAGCGCGTCCTTGTAACAGCAAAGGGAGAGTCGGCTCTCGCGGTTCTGCAAGACAAATTACCGGAACGTATTCGACCACTAAGTGTCGCGCTACTCTCCGATGAACGCGACGGCATGAAGCAGTTCGAGCAATCGGTGCAGACGATTGCATCACGGGTCGCGCGCCTAAATCCGGTTCAGTCGGAACAAGCCATCGCGCAGGCCGCGCTGCAGCTCGACCAACTGCATGCAAAGATTGCGCAAGTAGACCGGACCGTCTCCGACTATGCCGAGAAACATATGAAAAGCTACACGTTTCAAGGGCGCGAAGTGTCGCCGGAAGAAATGGCAAAGCTGGTGATGGCTGACGCCGAACTTCATGATTGGTTCGATGACCTGCCTCCTCCAAATGAGGGTGCTCTATCGTTCGATGATGCCGATGTAGGCGGCCTGCGTCGCGCGCGGCAACAAGTTGGCGAAGACCTCGGCTACCTTACCGCGGTGCTACCTGCGCCTGACGACTTCCCGGCTTGGGTGGACCTTGTCGGCGTGCATCGGGACCTGGTTAAGGCTCGAGCAATTGAAAGCAATGTCACGTCTGGCACCGTATTGGCGTTGGCTGACGCTCGCAGCGATACGTTCGAGAAAGCCGAGCTTCTGCTGGTGGCCGTCAATGAACGCGTAGCACTGCGTGCGAAACTGCTCGCCGCCGGTGAGCCGTGGATTGACCCCCTTGGTCCTCGCCTGGCCGAACTACCTGACGATGATACCGTCGGTATTGCCCTCAAGGATATTTGCGCGGAGATTCAGTTATTTGAAGACGCGCGGCGAAAGCTCCTGACGCAGGTCGTCGCCGTTCCTGACGGAGCGGAACTGAATCAGGACTTCCTCGACGCACTGGAGCGCCTGGTGTCAGGCAAGAGCGCCTTCGCCTTGCCCTTTGGTCGAGGAGAGGCGCGTAAAGCCATGAAAGCCGTCACAGTCTTGGGTATCGTGCCGGCGTCGGTCGATGACTGGCGCGTAGTAACGCAGCAGGTTGAATGGCGCCTGTCAGCGAAAAAATTGCTCGTCCGGTGGAACTCGTTGGCAAGCGAATTTGACATCGAGCCGGCCGGCGCAACGTTGGAGAGCGGTTTTAAACGAATTGTCCAGTTAAAAGGTTATGTAGAAGACGTCCGGCATTTGGTTTTTGACCTCGATACGCTGCTGCCTGAAAAAGTCCTTACTGTTTTTGGCCGGCCGGTTGCGGACCAACTGCTGACCATCGGCGAGGACTTCTTTCCGACTATAGTGTCAAGCCTCGAAGCGCACGTTGCCAAGGCTCGTCTGGGATATGCCGTAAAGCGCGTGCAAGAGCTGCTTAGCAAGCTTAATCGATGCACTGGTGGAATTGTCGACGAGTTCCGTGGCTTCATTACCGAATCGATTGGGAGGGCGTCCTGCGACGAAAGCGTACTGCAGACGACTTGGCAAGCGCTGAACTCGGAGCTATATCGCCTCGTATCGATGCGTCCCGCGTTCAGCCAAATTTCGCGCGTTGCGCAGAAACTTGACGCCGCCGGCGCGCCAAATTGGGCCGCCCGCGTACGCAGTGTTCCAGCACAAGTAGAGAGTGACCCGATGGTCCCCGCCGCATGGCTCGAAGCATGGAATTGGCGCCAGGCCACCATGTTCCTTGAACGTATCGACGGGCACCAGAAGCTCCGCGACCTGTTCGAAGAACGCCGCTCACTCACGGCGTCGCTTGCGCGGACGTACCAGGATTTGGTCGCAGAAAAGACCTGGCTCGGTGTATACAACAACTCTCCTGATAACGTGCGGCAGGCTCTACAAGCCTATCTGAACGCCGTCCAGTCAATCGGTGCGGGAACTGGCGTACGTGCCATCAGGCACCGGCAGACCGCGCGAAAGGCGATGCTACGTGCCTACCAAGCAGTGCCGTGCTGGGTTCTCCCGCATTGGAGGGTATCTGAAACCCTACCGTCGGAAATCGGTTTGTTCGACCTAGTCATTGTCGATGAAGCATCGCAGTCCGACATCTGGGCGTTGCCGGCGCTGCTCCGCGGGAAAAAATTGCTCGTCGTCGGCGACCATAAACAGGTCTCGCCGTCAGCCGTAGGGACCGCGGAGGAGAAAATCAAGGAACTCAGCGCGCGCTTCCTAGCGAACCAGCCTCACGGCGCGCAGATGACGCCAGACAAATCGATTTACGACCTCGCCCGGGTGGTCTTTGCTGGCAACTCCGTTATGTTACGAGAGCACTTCCGCAGCGTGCCGGCCATCATCGAGTTCTCAAATCGAGAGTTTTACGAGGGGGAAATCAAAGCGTTGCGTTTGCCAAAGGCTAACGAGCGATTAGACCCGCCCCTTATTGACATCTTCGTTAAAGGCGGTTTTCGCAAAGGTGACGTCAACCCGGCGGAGGCGATTGCCATTGTCGACGAAATCGAGGCCGTGATTGCTGACCCGAATCTGGTGGGCCGCAGTATCGGGGTCGTCACTTTAATGGGTATGGAGCAGGCTGCGTATATTCATGAATTAGTCAGCAAGCGCGTCTCGCCCGCAGACGTCCTGGCTCGCAAGATTGTCGTTGGTGCGGCGCCGATGTTCCAGGGCCGTGAACGGGACATCATGATGGTCTCGATGGTCCTTGGGCCCACTGACCGCGCGACTCAGAACAAAGCGGACATGCAGCAACGGTATAACGTGGCCTTGTCGCGCGCGCGGGACAGGACTTACCTGTTCCGGTCGGTCACCGAGTCGACCTTCAAGGAAGACACGCTGAACTCTAGGCTCATTCGTCACTTCCGGCAACCGTTCCGTCAGGATGTCCGGAAGGTCGGCGCATTGCGCGAGATGTGCGAATCGGGCTTTGAGTTCGAAATGTTCGACGAACTTGTCCGGCGCGGCTATCGGGTACAGCCACAGGTACCGTGTGGCGGCTACTTCATTGACTTCGTAGTCGAAGGCAGTGAGGGCCGTCGCCTCGCGATTGAATGCGATGGCGACCGCTTTCATGGGCCAGGCCAATGGCCAGCCGATATGGCGCGCCAGCGTGTCCTTGAACGTGCTGGTTGGACGTTCTGGCGCTGCTTTGCATCCAGCTTTGTTCGCCGGCGTGACGAGGTTGTCGATGACCTCCTGAAGACGCTAGATAGACTGGGTATCGAGCCTCTTGGGTCTGAGTCTGTCGACAATTCGACTTGGGTCCACGCCCGTGAAGTCGACCCGTACGAAATTGACGTCGCGGCGCCGGTCTAAGAAAGGACAGTCCTTGTTGGCGTCAGTAATTCCAAAACGAATTTGTCCCAGTTTCTGTGTGCAGGGCCGATTTTACAGCGGCCTAGCAGGCATACAAGTTGAATTGATATGGCCATGCAGGGCAAGTACGGGTCGGGGCACGGAGTATTTTTCTGGGATGAGGATGAACTGAATGCCGTGGTCTTTCGGCTCAAGCCAGGCAGCGAATTCGAAATAGGGCGCATGTCTAATTCAGTCGTTGGGCGCGCCCAATCCACGCGGGAATCAGTGGGTGCCTTCAGCGGCACGTATACATTTGAGCGCAGGTCACACAGTTTTTTGCCACTTGCCTATTAGGACAATGATGAACGACCATATTCAGGTGGAGGCCTCAGGGACCACGCAAGAGTCAACGACAAGCGGAACTTCGCCAGAGCTCACTGGTGGGCAGGGCTTCACCTTCGAGGATGCTGTGGCTTCGGTGTATGTCTCTGCTTTGCTTTGCGAAGCGACGGCGCCCGGCCTGCCGGGACGCGTTGTTACCCATGTCTCCGTCCAGCAAGGCTCGTTTGGGCAACCGCTCGATGACCTGATTGTCCAGGCGCGTGGCGCCGACAATGTTTCGATGACCTATAGTGCTCAAGTCAAGCGAAAGCTGGTCATCAGTGCTGCCATCACAAACAACGACTTTCGGGAAACGAT
>NZ_JABXFH010000035.1:0-63651 GCF_013372745.1 Janthinobacterium sp. BJB401
GAATCGAGCAGCGTGGCCTCGATTTCCGCCAGTTCGACGCGCTGGCCGTTGACCTTGACCTGGTCATCGACGCGGCCGATGCAATGCAGCTCGCCGTCGGCGTCGACGCGGCAGACGTCGCCGGTCAGGTAGAGGCGCTGGTACAGCTGCGGCGCTTCCGGCTCCGGCAGCGGATTGGCGATGAATTTGCGCGCCGTTTCGGCCGCATCGTTGACATAACCGTTGGCCAGCGCGGCGCCACTGATGCACAGCTCGCCTTCGAGGAAGGGACTGAGCCGATGCACCCGGCCTTCCCCGTCGCGCAGGTAAAAGCGCGTGTGCGGCACCGGCTCGCCTATCGGCAGCGAATCGGCGGGCTGGCCGTCGTAGCGCCAGGCGCTGGCCATGATGGTCGCTTCCGTGGGGCCGTAGACGTTGTAGATGCCGGCCGCCGGCAGCAGCGCGGTGGCGCGTGCCGCCAGCGCCGGCCGGAAGACCTCGCCGCCGACGCACATCGCGCGCATCGAGGTGCAGCGCTCCACGCCCGGCGTTTGCAGGATCAGGGTGAGCATGGTGGGCACCGTGGTCATGTGGGTCGCCTGGTGGCGCTCGATGGCGTCGACGATGCGGTCGCCGTCGATGTTGCGCTCGCCGCCGAGGAAGGCGATGCGGGCGCCGACCATCAGCGGCGCCATCAATTCATGCATTGATGGATCGAAGCACGGATGTATGCTTTGCAGCCAGCAGTCGCCGGCCGTGACGTTCAGGTAGCGCACGATCCAGCTGAAATGGTTGTAGGCGGCGGCGTGCGAGACGGCGACGCCTTTGGGCTGGCCCGTCGAGCCGGAGGTGAAGATGATGTACAGCGGCGCCGTCACCGGCACCAGCGGCGCCATGTCGGCGTCGGACAGGTCGCGGGCAGCGAGCTCGGCTTGCGCGCACGGCAGCACGTTCAGCGTGGTCTCGGCCGCCATGCGGCGCTCGCTCAGCGCCGTCAGCAGCAGGCGCACACCGGCCTGTTGCGCGATGCGCTGCAGGCGCTCGGTGGGGCATTCGATATCCAAGGGCACGTACACGGCGCCGCACTTGGCCAGCGCCAGCAACAGCAGCGAACGGCTTGGCTCATGCGCGCTGCAGACGGCGACGCTGTCCATCGGCCGCACCTGATGCACCGTTTGCAGCAGCCGCGCCAGGCGGTTGGCGCGTGCATTGAGTTCGCCATACGACACGCTGCCGGCGGCCGAGCACAGGGCTGGCAGCGCGGGTGTCAGGCGGGCCTGGCGCTCGACCAGCTGATGGGGATATTCAGGAGTGTAAGGAGTGGTCATGGTTGGATTCTCGGTGCGTTTGTATCAGTTGGGCCAGGCTGCCGGCATGGGGCTCGGCCAGCATGGAAAAATGGTTGCCTGGCACTTCGATGCCGGGCTGGCGGTGCGCCATGGCCGCCGCGTTCCAGCTGGCGATGAAAGGCTGGCGGGCATGCAGGCGCAGGCAGCTGGCGCCGTCGGCGCCGCCCGGCGTCGGCCGGTAGCGCTGCAGCAGGGCCAGGCAGGCGTGGCGGTTGCTTAACACTTCGTCGATGCGGCCCTTGGGCATGCGCTGCGCGATGCGCGCGGCCAGTTCATCGGCATCCATGTGTCCTGTGACCTGCTGCTCGGTCATCTCGGGATGCAGGGCCAGATACAGGGTCAGCATTTCGTTGCCGGCGTCGCTCTGGCGGTCGCGCGCGGCCATGGCCAGCGACGGATCCAGCAGCACCACCTGGTCGACCTGCTTGCCGACGCTGCGCAATATCGTCGCCATTTCGGCAGCGACGATGGCGCCGAAGGAATGGCCGCCGATGCGGTAGGTCGCCGCGGGCGGGCCGCTCAGCATGCGCCTGACGTAGTGCGCCGCCAGGGCCTGTATGCTTGGCTGGCGGCGCCCGGCCTGGCGCAGGTTGAACGCGAACACGCGGCAATCCAGGCGGGCGGCTAGGGCTGCGAAGGGCGCCGCGCTGCCGTCGGCGCCATGCACCAGGTACAGCGCCGGCTGCGGCTTGGCGGCAGGCGGCAGGCCCAGCGCGCGCGACAGTTCGACCAGCGATTCGGCCTCCAGCGTCTGCGCCAGCGTGGCGGCGGCCTGTTGCCAGGCCTGTTGCAGCGCCTCTCCGCCGGGCGCGCCGCGGATGCTCCAGTCGTCGGAGGGCATCGGATCGCACGGCGCCAGTATCACGCTGCGCTGGGGCGTGCGCACTTCGATCCTGGCCAGCGTCAATGCCTGCGCGGGACGGCCGGGGGCGCTGCCCGCCGCCGGCGCTTCGCAGGCGTCGAGCAGTTGCCGCAGCCAGGCCGAGGCGTCGTCGCCGGCCGGCGTCAAGGGCAGTCCCGCCCAGTGCAGCAATATTTGCGTGCGTTGTCCGTAGATGTGCTGGCAGGCGTGCAGCAGGGCCGCCAGCAGGCTGAGTTGCACCGGCAGGCCGTACAGCCGCGCCATGTGCTGACGCAGTTGTTGCAGGGTGTCGCGTGAAGATGGAGGACTCATGCGGGGATCCAGTGTAGTAGGGGCGGTTGGAGCGGGCCATTGGACTACAGATGGGTTCCCCGTATAACTGGAGGAAATGACAGTTTCGGCGCAGGGGAGAGATTTCTATACTTGTCCGCGATTCGCCCGCCGGCTGCTGCCTGCAGCCCTGACCTTGTCGCCCTATGAGGAATTTAATGGAAACCCCAACCGTCTCCGCCACGCAAGCCATTCTGGACGATGTGCGCGCGTATTTGCAGAGCAAAAGTAATTTGCCGGTCACCGAGGAACACGCCACCACCAAGCTGCTGGCCAAGTCCTTTGACGAAGAGGAAATCCGCCATCGCCGTGCCGCATTCGCCACGAATGGCGAGATCGACTGTACTGCCGTGCTGGCCAACTACGAGTTATTGCATGGCATTAAGTACCTGGATCGCCTGATCAACAATAGCGGCCATGCGGTGCCGGCCCGCGCGGCCATCGCCATCTTCCGTGGCGCCGAGATTTGCCTGAATAATCTGGTGGTGCTGGCGCGCCGCATCACGGACGACGTCAAGCGCGGCCACATCGCCGACGCGTCGCTGAAGATCGGCTGGGCCAATCGTTTCCACGAAACCCTGTACAGCCTGTCCCAGTTGCTGGTGCAGGTGGACCAGGGCGGCCAGCAGGGCGACAGCATCAGCATCCGCGATTCGGTCGTCTTCCAGGATTATCTGGTGCAGGCCGCGCGCATGCACGCCATCCTGCGGGCCGAGGCCACCGAGCAGTACAGCGATCTGGGCGACAAGGATCTCGACGATCCGCAGCGTTTTGTCTTCTTCCACAGCTTCGTCAACAGCAATTACGAGTCGATCTGGCTCAGCGCCATGGAGCAGGTGCGCCTGCCCGGCGTGCGGCGCGAGGCGGGCGAGGACGCTGGCGTGTTCTATCAGCGCCTGATTCAAAATGATGAAGTGCGCGAAGCGGTCAACTGCGTCGACCTCAAGGATCCGACCTGCCTGATGCAATTTCGCGCCTATCACCAGATCAGCGAAGTGCTGGTGGGCCTGGTCAATGAAGTGTCCAGTGAGATCATCGTTGCCTTGCTGGGCAATGAGCAAGCCACGTTCGGCACGCATGCGCGCTCGCTGGCGCTGTGCAGCAAGCTGCTGCAAGTGGTGACCGACAACATCCGTCCCATCGTCCGCACGCTCAGCCCGAAAGCGTATTTCGCCATCCGCCCGGCGCTCGGCATCACCAGCGGCTCGCATTCGCACAACTTGCGCAAGGGCTTGTTCCTGACGATTTATCCGTCGCTGGTCAAAGCCCTGCGCCTGCAACTGGCGGCGATGGATGAACAGCTGGCAGGCGACGACGAGCGGCTGCAGCAGATCGTGCTGGCGTTGCTGCAGCAGCACGGCGACCCGCGCGCCGACATACTGCGCCAGGTGGTGTATATGCATCAATACGTGCGCACCTGGCGCGACGAGCACATGCAGTTCGTCAAGACGCAGATCGGCGTCAGCCCCGAGGACATGACACCTACCGCGTCGATTTCGGGCGCCGAGAACGCCGCGGTGACGGCCAACGGTTTCCGCCAGGCGCACAAGAACGATCCGATTGCTCCGCTGTACCAGGCCCTGCTCGGCAAGCTGCCCGTGCCGCCGCTGCCTATCGTGCAAAAGGGCGGCTTCGACGAATACATGGCGCATTTCACCGCCAATGCGGTCAAGGAAATGTATGCCGACGTGCAGGATCGCGCCCAGCGCAAACGTCCGGCCAGGATGGCCAGTTGAGCCGCCCGCTCGTCGTGGTGAGCGGCGCCGGTTCCGGGATCGGCGCGGCGGTGGCGCGGCAGTTCAGCGCCGCCGGCCATCCGCTGCTGCTGATCGGCCGCCGCAAGGCGGCACTGGAGGCGCTGGACTTGCCGCAGTCCATCTGTGCCGCGCTGGACGTGGCCGATGCGCAGGCAGTCCAGGAAGCCGTGCGCCAGGCGGAGCAGCGCCATGGCACCGTCGACTGCCTGGTCAACAGCGCGGGCATCATGCGGCTGGCCGCGGCCGCCGGGCAGGACGCGGCGGAGTTTGCCGAGATGCTCAATACCAACGTCGTCGGCAGCGTCAACCTGGTTCAGAGTGTGTTGCCAGGCATGCTGCGCCAGCGGCGCGGCACGGTCTTCAATGTCAGCTCGATTGCCGGCCGCCAGGCGTTTCCCATGCATGCCGGCTATTGCGCTTCCAAATTTGCCGTCCACGGCTATACGGCGGCGCTGGGGCTGGACATGGCTGAGCACAACATCCGCGTCAGCACCGTCTCGCCCGGCGTGGTCGATACGCCCCTGTTGCGCAGCACGACCTCGGCGTCCGCCCGCGCCATGTTCGAGGAGTGGCTGGGCACGCTCGACTCCCTGCTGGCTCCGGAAGATGTGGCCGGCATCATCGCGTTTGCCTACCAGCTGCCGCAGAGCGTGTGCATGCGCGAAATATTCGTCACGTCCACGTCGCAGGGATCCTAGCCAGGAATCACACCCATCCGCGCCAGCCGCAGTGCGTGATGACGGTGTGCGCATCGAGCAAGTCGTAATCTACGGAAAACCGGGCGCTGGCGTGCAGACGCGGCGACAGCGTCTGGTTGATCCGAAACGTCAGGGTGCGCCGGGCTTCGTCGAATGCGGTCAGTGTCACGGCGGTAAAGTCGAAATAGTAGCCGACCGTGGGAAAGGCGGCCTTGAAAAAACTTTCCTTGGCGGAAAACACCACCGTCATCAAAAACTCCAGAGGGTTTACGCTGTTGAGCTGATGCAGCAGGGCCAGCTCGGGCAGGCCGATCGCCGTGCTCAGCAAGGCTTCGCGCATCTCCGCGCCGACCACCGCTTCAATGTCGATGCCGATGGCTTCGTGCCGCTGCGCCGGCAAGGCCACCGCAGCGGCATAGCCGCCGCCGTGGCTGATGCTGCCGACCACGCCGGCTGGCCACAAGGGCTGGCGCGAGGCGCCGGTGCCGATCTGCGCGTCGGCGATGCCGAGGCGCGCCAGCGCGGTGCGCGCTGCCAGCCGGCCGAAAAAATACTCCGCTTGCCGTTTTGGCACGCTGCGCGCGATGGCGGCGGGCAGGGCGATGTCATGCGCATGGAAGGCGGCGCTCTGGAATGGATAGGGCTGGAAATGCAGGACGGTGATCTGCAGCGCAGGCGCCATGCCGTCCTCTGCCTGGTGGATGAATGGCAGGGGCAGGGGGGGCAGCCCTTGCCGCGGGGCTTCATCGCTGGCCGGCAAGCGCCCGGACAGCATGTCAACGCTCGCTTCTGCACGCTTCATCGTCGCCGTTCTATACATTGAGATGGGCATAGATTACCCGATTCCTGCCATCGTGCAAGGTCATTGCTCACGATGGACGACCCGCTTGCCGCAGCGCGTCGCTGGCAGTGCTGGGCGCCTCCCCCTTCAAGGATCAGGCATTGTCAGCTTTTGCCTTCAACGCCGGTCCCTTTCGCTGAGCTTTGACACGAACGCGTGCATGGAAGCCGACGTGCCGGCAATTGGCCAGCTGTGCCATGCTTTCGAGCAAATCAGGACTTGCGCGCGCTTCCCGACCGTGGTCAAGCAAGTCGATGCCGGTACGGATGAAGAGGAGCGGCTGCCCGATCAGTTGCCTGCCGCATGCTATATCAGGGCTTGCCAGGCTCTGACTTCTTCGTCCGTCAGCACCGGCCCCCAGCCGCCGCGCAGCGCCGCATCGTGCTGCGCATAGTGCGCAAGCTGCGGCACGGCCACATCGTGCCTGGCACAGATGGCAAGGACGGCTTCCAGCTGCCGCCGGCTGGCCGCAAGATCGTCGCCATACCAGCTACAGGCGCTCGTTTCCAGCACATGCTGAACAAGTTCCTCCAGCGTGCCGAGCAGATGCCTGGGGATGGCCATGCGGATGTCATCCGGCCAGGGATCGCCCATGCCGTTCACGGCCAGTGAAGCAAAGCCGCGTTCCCAGGCCGCAAAATCCCCAGGCGCGAGCTGTGCCACTTTCCACACGTGTTCGGTGAACGCGGACAGGGCGGGATGGTCAAGGGCATGCTGCTGGCAAAAGCGTTGCAAACAGGTGAGCGCAATGCATTGTCTTGCAATCACGGAGAGCGTGTCTATCGATATATTGTGCATAAATATTGTGCATAAATTGACGGCGTTTCAAAAATAATGGCTAGATTCGGCTGACTGCGCGCCGTGCCAACTCCCTGGCGCATGCTGCTTCAGCTTGAATCATTTCTCAAAAACAAGCCAGGACCAGCTCACCCCCGCCTGGCGATTCTGCAGTTGCACGGATGGCGCCTGCGTATGCAGCATCACTTTGAGCTGATGCCGCATTGCGAGCTCTGCCGTTTCACTGGCGGATACATCAAAGATGCGACGGCCTTCAGGGGCTGGTCCATGCCTCAGGGACATGACGAGCATTGCGCCGGGCTTGAGCAATATGCTGATATTGCCCATCGCCTCCATTCTTTCTTCCGCTGCCAGATGCATCCAGACGGCCGCGACGACAATCAGGTCATACCTGGTTTGGCGCGCGCCTATCGCAGACAGGGCGGGCAGGCTATCGTTCACCCATTCGATGTTGGCCGGGGCGTGCGCCTTCATGCCCGCTGCGCGGAATGCGGCAACGGGCTCAAGCGCGACCACTGTGTGCCCCAGGCTTGCCAGGCACGCCGCGTCGCCGCCTGTCCCGGCGCCGATGTCGAGCACGCTGCTTGCTCGCGTCGGCAAGAGATGAGCAACGGGGCGGTACTTCTCCAGGAAGGCAACGCTGTCGTATCGGGCGATGAGCTGCCCTGCATTGTCTGCATAGCCCTCGGTGCCCGGGACAGTGGATGGTTCCATGGGATGTTGCATGATCAGCCGGTGCATCTGGCGATGGCCGTCATTGCTGTTCTCCCGCTTGCTGATGCGCCTGCCGCAACGCCTCCACCGGCAACTGGAAAAAGCGCGGCACCATCGCGGGCGATAAATCGTCGCCGCCGTCCGCCATGGCCAGGCGGCCGCTCAGCAGCAGCATCACGTAGCCATGGCCCAGCGACCAGCCGGCGCTGGCGGCGGCCTTGTCCCAGCGCGCATCGAGGCCCGCTTCGCGCACGGCCGCGCCGGCCGTCTGCAGCACGTACTGGAAGCACGCCTGCGCCGCTTCCAGCAGGGCGGGGAACTGGCGCACGTCCTGGTGCTCGAACATCAGCCGGTAGTGGGCCGGTGCGGCCAGGGCGAATTCGATGTATTGCTGGCCCAGCAGCTGAAAACGCTGCTCGGAGGGCAGGCTGCCCTGCGGCGGCAGTTCTGCCTCCCACTTGGCGATCAGGCTGGCGAAGCCGGCCGCCGCCACGTCGGCCAGCAAGGCTTCCTTGCTGGGGAAGTGGCGGTACACGGCGGCGATCGACACGCCCACCGTGCGCGCCAGTTCGCGCAGCGAGAGGGTGGCGTCGTGCTGCTGCGCCAGTTGCGCGATGGTGGCGGCGACCAGGGTGTCGCGCAGGTTGCCGTGATGGTAAGTACTTGGGCTTGTCATTCTATGTTATCGCTGTTCACATTGTCGTGTATGATGCTCATGTTATCACTGAACACATGGAGAGCACATGCAAGAGATGAGCAACGTGGTACGCGCCGTGGCCATGCCGCCCGGCGCCAGCATCGCCCCTTTGTACCCGGGCAGCCACCTGGCCGACGCGTACGCCGTCGACCTGCCGACCGCGCAGGCGCGCCAGATGGACATGGAAAGCCTGGCGCGCATCCTGCTGGGCAGCCAGCCGGGCTGGGCGCGCAAGCTGATGGTGGTGCGCGACGCCATCGTGGCGCGCTTCGGCATCCGTACGGCCAGGCAGATGGAAGCGCGGCCAGGCAAGCGCATCGGCATCTTCCGCATCTTTGCCGTCAGCGACGATGAAATCATCGTGGGCGAGGATGACAGCCACCTGGACTTCCGCCTGTCGGTGCTGCGCCACCGGGACGCGGGGCCGCATGGCAGCATCACCATGTCCAGCGTCGTGCATTGCCATAATGCGGTGGGACGCGCCTACATCCTGGTGATCCGGCCTTTCCACAAGCTGATCGTGCAGCGTTCGCTGGCGCGCGCCGTCAAGGGCGGCTTCGCCTAAGCGCTCTGAGCGGGCAATCTTGCTTATTCAGGGCTGGTATTGCATACTGCACCACCAGCCTCATCACGATTCCCATGAACGATACGCTTCTCCTGCTGGGTTTTGCCACCACGCCGCTTGAACTGATTTCCTTTGTCCTGGCATTGACAACCGTTGCGCTGAACATCCGCCAGAATCACTGGGCGTGGCTGTTCGCCATCATTTCCTCGGCCGCCTACGGTTTTGTGTTTTTCGAGTCGCGCCTGTATGGCGACATGGCCTTGCAATTGCTGTTCATCAGCGTCTCGTTCTGGGGCTGGTACCAGTGGCTGCATCCGGCCAGCGGCGGCAAGGTCCTGCCAGTCACGCGCCTCGATGGCCGCGGCTGGATGGCTTGCGCCGCAGGCTGGCTGGTCGGCTTCCTGCTGATCGCCTGGCTGCTGACGACGACGGACACGGACGTGCCGCATGCGGACGGTTTCCTCACGGCAGGCAGCCTGGTGGGGCAGTTCCTGCTGTCGCGCAAGAAACTGGAAAACTGGATCGCCTGGATCGTCGTCGACGTGCTGTATGTGTGGCTGTACCTGCACAAGGGCCTGACCCTGACGGCCGTGCTGTATGCCTTCTTCGTCGTGATGGCCATCATCGGCTTGCTGGCGTGGAGAAAGTCGGCACCGGCCGCGCCGAGCGCGATGGTCCTCAAGTGATGGAGCGTTGCGTGCGCGTGGCGATCCTGGGCGCGGAATCGTCGGGCAAGTCGACCCTGGCGGCCGCCCTGGCCGAGCGCTACGGCAGCGTCTGGGTACCGGAATACTTGCGCGAATTCGTCGAGACGCAGGGCAGGGTGCCCGTTGCGGCCGACCAGTATGGCATCGCGCGCACGCAAGTTGAGCGCGAAGCGGCAGCCGCCGCGCAAGCCCGTCACTTCCTGTTTTGCGATACGACGCCGTTGATGACGGTGGTCTACAGCCGCCATTATTTCCATGGCGCCGATGCGCCGCTGGCGGCGCTGGCCGATGCCACGCAGTACGATCTGACGCTGGTGACGGCGCCCGACAGCCCGTGGGTGGCCGACGGCTTGCAGCGTGAGTCGGAAGCCGTGCGCCAGCTGATCTACCGCTACCTGCTCGACGAGCTCGACGCGCGCGGCATCGCCTACCACGTGCTGCACGACAGCCTGGAGGCGCGCCTGGCACAGGCGGCGCCTTTGCTGCAGCAGGCGCTAGCTGCAGCGCCTGCCATTTCCCTCACTTAAAAGTCGAACTGCGCCGAGACCTTGAATGTGCGGCTGGCGCCCGGATACAGATAGCCGTCCGATTCCGGCGTCACGTCGCGCCAGTAGAACTTGTCGGCCACGTTGTTGACGCTGGCGCGCAGCACGGCGCGCGTGCCGGCGATGCGCGTGGCGTACGCGGCGCCCAGGTTGAACACGTTGTACGACGGCACGAAGGTCGTGTTGCTGTACTCAAACGCTTTCTTGCCCGCATATTCCCAGCTGCCATTCACGCTCAAGCCCGCCACCTGTTGCACGGCGTAATCCGCATGCACGGCTGCCTTGAAGGCCGGCACGTTGGGCACGCGCTTGCCATCGAGGTCCGCATTGCCCGTGCCTGACTGCTGGCTGTTCAGGGCTGTCACGGAGGCGCCCAGGCTCAGGTTGGACGATGCCTTGCCCTGGGCCGACAATTCCAGGCCACGGTGCTGGGCCTGGCCTTCGCGCACGAAGTAGCCTGCGGTATTCTGGAATTCCAGGCCCTTGCGGATCTGGAACAGGCTGGCCGCCACCATGAAGTCCGGCGTTACATCCATTTTCACGCCGAGTTCGATCTGCTTCGAACGGCTGGGCGACAATTCCACGTTGGCGTTCTCCGCCTTGCGGTCGGCCGTGCCGCCATGTTCCATGCCCTGCGAATAGGCCGCATACACGGACAGATTGTCGAGCGGGGTGTAGACGAGCGAGACGTTCGGCAGCAGGAAGTCATGCTTGGCGCGGATTTCCGTGTCGGCCTTCAGCACATACTGGTAGCCGTCGACATTGATATGGCGCAAGCCGCCATGCAGCTTCCAGTTTTGGGCCAGGCTGACGATATCCTGCACGAAGACGGAGTTTTCCGTATCCTTGCGCACCAGGCGCACGGGGCCTTGCACGCCCGTCGACATGTCGACGATCTGCGGGCGGTAGATGTTGCTCACGCCAGCCCAGTCGTACACGTACAGGCCGGCGCGGTCCTTGCGGCGGAAGGTCGAGACGCCGGCCGTGAATTCATGGCGCAGGGAGCCGGTGGCGAACTTGCCCTGGATCATGGCTTGCGCGCTCAGCGGTTTTTTCGTTTCGCCCAGGCTGCGGTAGTCATACACGTCGTAGTCGCCATTGCCGCAAAAGCCAGGGTACAGGTCTTGCGCGCTGCAGCCGTAAGGGAAGGCCGTGTAGTCGTCGCGCTTGAACGAGTGCTGGTTGGCCGACACGGTGGCGCGCCAGTCGTCATTGAAGGCGTACTGGAAGCGCAGGCCGATATTGCTGGTGACGGTTTCCACGGGACGCGTCCACGGCTGCAAGTTGAGCATGGCGTCGGCGCTGATGCCGGTCGGCAAGGTCGTGTTATTCAGCAGCTGGAAGCCGGGCGCCGTCGCCTGCGCCTTGTCCTGGTAGTCGGCATCGAGTTGCAGCAGCGCTTGCGGCGAGATTTGCCAGTCAAAGGCGCCGGAAATGAACTTGCGGTTGCCATCCGCGCCCTTGATGTAGGAGCGCAGGCGCTCGGCCGCCACGTTGACGCGGTAGCCGAAGCGCGTGTCTTCCAGGCGGCCGCCCAGGTCGACGGCGCCATACAGGGTGCCACGCTCGCGCGTTTCCACGGTGACGGTGCGCAATGGCGCGGCGGTCGGGCGCTTGACGATGAAGTCGATCACGCCGCCCGGCGCGGCCACGCCTGCCTGCAATCCGGCCAGGCCTTTCAATACTTCGATGCGTTCCTTGTTTTCCAACGGAATTTGCGTGTCACCGGGGATCGCCACGCCATCCTTGCGGTAGCTGGAGTTCGTATCGAGCTTGAAGCCCCGGATGGTGAACTGTTCCGCATAGCCGACGGCGTTGTACGATTCATTGATGCTGGCGTCGAGCTTGACGGCGTCGCTGAGGTTGCGGATCTGCAGATCTTGTATTTCTTTCTGCCCGATGACGGTGACGGACGCCGGCGTCTGCAGCAGCGGCGCGTCGGAAAAACCGCCGACGGAGGCGCGTCTGGCGGCCGGCGCCTTGCTGGCCGTGACGACGACTTCGGCCATGCTTTGCGCCTGCGGGTCGACGGCTTCGGCGGTGTCATTCGCGGCCAGGGCGGGTACGGCAAACGCGTGCAGGATCGCCAGGGTCAATACAGAAACAGATAAATTCGGTGTGGACATAGATTGCTCGTGGTTCAAGCCGACTCGGTAAAGAGCACGGCAGGCTGCTTGTTCGGCTGGCGCCAACGCAGGAGCTATCAAAGGAGGGAGGTACTTTGCGCTTTCCTTCGCTGGCATTATCCAGATCAGGTACGAAGGGTATCTCTCACCCGGATGACTGCTCCAGGACCCCTAGCGAACTGACAGCTTAGCATGAACCACGGCCAGCTGTCCCACCCGGCTGACCGTTTTACAACAGTGTGTATGGAATCTACAGGCTCAGTTCCAGCACCTTGCGGCTGACGGCGGGCGTCACTTCACGCTGTTCGCCCAGCGCCGTCATGCCGTGCGCGTCGAGGGCGGAGACGACGGCATCCACGCTGGCGTGATTCAGGCCATAGTCGGCCAGGCGCGTCTTGACGCCCATGTGCCGGAAGAAGAATTCCGTGCGCGCGATGGCGGCCTCGATGCGTCCATCCTCGTCACCGCCGTCGAGTCCCCACACGCGGGCCGCGTACTGCAGCAGCTTGGCGCGCTTGGCCTGCTTGCGCACGCGCAGCATGCTGGGCAGGATGATGGCCAGGGTCTGCGCGTGGTCGAGCTCGTACAAGGCCGTCAATTCGTGGCCGATGGCGTGCGTGGACCAGTCCTGCGGCACGCCCACGCCGATCAGGCCGTTCAAGGCCAGGGTGGCGCTCCACATCACGTTGGCGCGCACGTCGTAGTCGTCCGGGTGCGACAGGGCCTTCGGGCCTTCCTCGATCAGGGTCAATAAAATGCCTTCGGCGAAACGGTCCTGCACGGACGCGTTCACAGGGTAAGTCAGGTATTGCTCCATGACGTGCGCAAACGCATCGACGACGCCATTGCCCACCTGGCGCAGCGGTAATGTAAAGGTCTTCGACGGATCCAGCACGGAGAATTTCGGATACACCTTGCGGCTCATGAACGAGCGTTTTTCCTGCGTCGCCTTGCGCGTGATCACGGCCGAACCATTCATTTCGGACCCCGTGGCCGGCAGGGTCAATACGGTGCCGAAGGGCAGGGCGGCCTCGACGATCTTGCCGCCCTTGGCCAGGATGTCCCACGCCTCGCCTTCGTGCAGGGCGGCCGCGGCGATGAACTTGGTGCCATCGACCACGGAGCCGCCGCCGACGGCCAGCAGGAAATCGATGCGCTCGCTTTTCACCATGGCCACGGCCTGCATCAGGGTTTCATAGCTGGGATTGGGTTCGATGCCGGCAAATTCCAGCACCGTATGGCCGGCCAGCGCCGCCCTGACTTCATCATAGACGCCGTTCTGCCTGATGCTGCCGCCGCCATACGTCATGAGCACTCTGGCCTGCGGCGGGATCAGCGCCGTGATGGCGGCGATCTGGCCCTGGCCGAAAAGGATTTGCGTCGGATTGTAAAAGTCGAAATTGAACATGGGGCTCCTGCTGCTGGGTTTAGGCTGTTGCTGAGCCATGATTATGGCCGAACGGGTGGAAACGTGTCGTGGACGCTTGAGCTTTTCGTCCGCGCGGTGGAGAATGCAGCCGATGTCACCACTACGCGAAAAGGAATGCGCATGACCAACGTCCCACTGGAAGAATCCGGCTTGCCGGCCACCGCGCTCGACATGCACCGCGCCATCGGCGCCACCATCGCCGCGCTGCATGCGCTGGACCTGAACAGCCAGCGCTTCGAGGCGTGCACGGACCCGGAACTGCGCCGCGTGCTGGCGCATGCGGGCGACACCAGCCGCAAGGAAGCGGCCATGCTGCTCGAATGGATGCGCCGCCGCGACGCGCGCCTGGACACGGCCATGAAGGAAGCGCTGTTCAAGGCGGGGCCAATTGTTGCCCAGTATCACTATGACGAGAAAATATTGTAACTATTGGTTTGTTGTCGTGGCGTACCATGCGCCACTTTCGCCTTGCTTCGCGTAGACTGTGCCCCGAACACGATTTTGGGGGAGTTTGCAGAAATGAAATCATTACCATACCGAGAAGGCAGCTGGTTTGCCGTGCCCCTGCCGGGCGGCGGTTATGCCGTCGGCGTGGTGGCGCGCAGGGCGCCTGCCGGGCGCATCATGCTGGCGTATATGTTCGGGCCGAAGCGCGACAGCTTGCCCACGCTGGACGAGCTGGAAGGCTTGCGGCCGGGACAGGCCGTGCGCCGCCTGCGCACGGGCGACATGGCCCTGCTCAACGAGCGCTGGCCCCTGCTGGGCGACAGCCCGCACTGGAACCGCGACGACTGGCCCATGCCGGCCTTTATCCGCCGCAATGAATCCCTGCAGCGCGCCTGGCGCGCCAGCTATGCGGACGCCGATCCTGCCAAGCTGAATCGCGAGGAATCGATCCCCTTCGACACGCCGGGCATGGAAAGCGATTCCCTGTACGGCTACGGGGCGACGGAATTGCTGATGAACAAATTGCTGGTGCAGGAGCAGGCGTCGGCTTGATGACACGGGGTCAGGCCCGACGGGACTGACCCCGGCGTGTTAGCTTACGCCGCTGGCAAACTGATCTGAAACGCCAGGCCGCCGCCTTCGCGGTTGCGCACTTGCAATTCGGCGCCATGGCGCAGCAGCACGCGGTCGACGATGGCCAGGCCCAGGCCGGCGCCATTCGCCTGCCCACGCGCCGTGTCGAGGCGGGTGAACGGCTTCATCAGTTGCTCGATCTTTTCCGTCGGCACACCCGTGCCGTGGTCCTGCACTTCGATGATCACCTTTTTCGCGCCGTGGCTGGTGCGTACCTGGCAGGCGATGTCGATTTCCGTCACGTCGCTGCCCGGCGTCTTGCCATAGCGGCGCGCATTTTCGATCAGGTTGTTCAATACGCGGCGTAAATCGGTGGGGTTGCCCATCGCATGCGCGCCGTCGGCGATGCTGGCGTTGATCTTCACGTCCGGCAGGCGCATCGCTTCGCGCGTCATGTCGGTCAGCAAACCGCTGAGGTCGACGTCCGTAAAGCTCGACGCTTCCGTCGGCTTGGCATAGTCGAGGAACTGGCCGATGATGGCGTCCATCTGCCCGATATCGGACTGGATGCCTTCGCGCGCCTCGTCCGACAGGTTGGCCATTTCCACTTCCAGCTGCATGCGCGCCAGCGGCGTGCGCAAATCGTGCGAAATGCCGGCCAGAATCACGGCGCGGTCCGATTCCACCTGTTTTAAATCATCGACCATCTGGTTGAAGCTGCGGTTCGCCTCGATGATTTCAATCGGGCCCTTTTCCGGCAGCGGCGCTGGCTGCTTGCCCTTGGCGATGTCGCGCGCGGCCGCCGTCAGACGCGACAGCGGCAGATTGATCAGGCTGGAAATGATGGCCGCGCCCAGCAGGGACAGCAGCGACACCAGGCTGGCCCAGCCCAGCCACTGGAAGCCCGTCAGGCCGCGCAGGCGCTCGCGGTCCAGCATCAGCCAGTACTCGTCGTCGTCGATCTTGAAGCTGACCCAGAAGCCGGCCACCCCGTTGACGCGCGCGGAAAAGCGCGTGTCCTTGCCCAGCTTGGCCTTCACCTGCGCCTCGATCTCGGGCATCAGGTAATTGTCGGGCGGCGGCTCGATGCGGTCGTCCTCTTCCAGCGAGAAGATGCGGATGCCTTCATTGCTGACGAGGTCGAACAGCAGCTCGCGCCGCAGCTCGGGCGCCGAGTGCGTCAATGCCGCATGCGTGATGGTGACGACGGAAATGATCTGGGCGGAAATCTGCTGCGCCTGCGGCTCGCGCTGGATGACGGAAATCATGCCGATCCAGGTGATCATGCTGACGGTGGTCAAAGTACCCAGCAGCAAAAAGGTGCGCCAGAACAGGCCGCTTTTCAGCCGCGCCAGGCTGATATCGGGAACAAGCTTCATCATGCCTCGCCTGCGATCAGCGCGGCTGTCCGTCCGGAATGAAAACGTAGCCGAGGCCCCACACGGTCTGGATGAACAGCGGGCTCGACGGGTCGGGTTCGATCAGTTTGCGCAGGCGCGAGATTTGCACGTCCAGGCTGCGGTCGAACACTTCGTATTCGCGGCCGCGCGCCAGTTCCATCAATTTTTCGCGCGACAGCGGCTGGCGCGCATGGCGGGCAAACACTTTCAGCACAGAAAACTCGCCCGTCGTCAGCGGCACCGTTTCGCCATTCTTTTTGAGGGTACGTGTGCCCAGGTCCAGCACGAAGTCGCCGAACTCGAAGGTTTGCGGCGTTTCCGACGGCGCGCCGGGGATTTCATCGGGACCCTTGCGGCGCAGTACGGCGCCAATGCGGGCCACCAGCTCGCGCGGATTGAATGGTTTCGGCAGGTAATCGTCGGCACCCATTTCCAGGCCCACGATACGGTCCACGTCCTCGCCCTTGGCCGTCAGCATGATGATCGGCGTCTGGTCGCCCGCGCCGCGCAGGCGGCGGCAGATCGACAGGCCGTCTTCGCCCGGCAGCATCAGGTCGAGCACCAGCAGATCGTAGCGTTCGCGCAGCCACAGTTTGTTCATGGCCGTCGCGCTCTCTGCCGTGAAGACATTGAAGCCCTGTTCGGTCAGGTAGCGGCGCAGCAGGTCGCGCAGGCGCACATCGTCATCGACCACCATGATTTTTGCCTGGTGGCCGTGAATCGATTGCGTTGTTGTGTTGCTGCCGGAAGTGGAGGTTGTGGTCATTTAGGGTGTCGTGTTATCTTATATTAGTTGCTATAGTAACGCCTCGCGCGGCGTCGGCAAGGGGCTGTGGCGACCCATTACAAAGTGTTACAAACTTTACCCAATTACTCTTACTGCACCGTGTAAAGCATCATACACTGGGGCCACAGTGGAAATCAGCTTTAGTTTATACGGCATCGCGGAAGAGGAACTCAATGAATATCTTTACTAAAAAAATTCACGCCGCTCCCAGCGCAGCTATCGCCGCACGCACGACTGTGCTGTCCGCATTTGCCATTTGTTCCGTGTTTGCCGCCAGCCTGGCGTCGGCGCAAAACCAGCCGCCGCCACGCCGTGACGACCAGCAGCAAATGCAGGCCCAGCGGTATGAGCAGGCACAGCGCAGCAACAGCAATGATACGCGACTGCGCGAACAGCGTGACGCACGCAGTTTCGACACGCGTGCCGAAGAGCAGCGCCGCGCCAACGAAGGCGCCGACGCTTCGCGCCGCACGGGCCGCATGACGCCTGACGAGCGGCGCGACCTGCGCCGCCAGATCAACGAAGTGGGCCAGGACATTTACTCGAATCCGCCGCGCCGCTAGGCTCCATCCCCCTCCGACAGGGCCATCTCGCAAGAGGTGGCCCTGTTTGCATTTGGCCACCAACATTGTTGCTCAGTCAGGCACACGGCCACGCCCCGTGATATTGTTCTAACGCAATGAGGCAATTCTCTGACATTGTTGCTGGGGGAGGCAAGTGGTGAGCGACGACGACACACGCGTTCCGGATGCGGCCCCCGCAGGCGGCCTGCCGCACGGCCTGCTCCAGCGCGACGAGGGCGTGTTCCTGGATTTGTCGCTGGCGCCGGCGCAACTGCGCGCCGCCGTCGACCAGCTGTTCCAGTCGGGCCAACTGCTGGCCGGCCTCGATTACGGCTTGTTCCTGCTGACCCTGTTCCATGCCCCCGCTCCCCGCGCCGCGCCCAAGGGCGACGCCTTGCTGCGCATCGCTGTGCGCGTGTCGCCATTCCCGCCGCCGCGCCGCGCGCTGTATCAGCAAATCAAGATCCGTGGCGACAGCGCCGAGTTTTACTTTGAAGCGTTGCCGGCGGACGCGGATGGCCAGGTGCCGGCGCGCCGCGAGTTCGACGAGCTGGTGGCCGACCTGTGGTGCAAGGGCGTGCACTACGGCATCGATAGCGTGGCCGTGCGCGCCATGCTCGCCAGCGGCAAGGCCGAGCGCATCACGGTGGCGCGGGTGCTGCCGCCGCAGCCGGGGCGCGACGCCCAGCTGGTCGAAGTGTCTCAGGGCATCCACCGCGACGATGCGCCGCGCGAACGCTCCGATGGCCGCCTGGATTTGCTCAGTTTCAAGAACCGCTTTCCGCAAGTGAAAAAACACGCGCGCCTGCTGCGTCTGCTGCCTGGTACGCCCGGCTTGCCAGGCTACGACCTGGCCGGCAAGGCGCTGCCGCCGCCCGCGCCGCTGGAACTGGACCTGGCCACGGTGGCGGGGCCAGGCACGGCGGTCGAGCATTTCAGCGATGGCGCTTTCCTCGTCGCCACCCAGGATGGCTACGTGAATGTCGATGAGCACGGCAAGATGTCGATCGAAAACAAGATCGTCAGCCGCGAAGGCGTCAGCAGCCGCACGACGGGCAATCTGAAGCTGCGCGCCGCCTACGAGGAATATGGCGAAGTGCAGGAGCAGCGCCAGCTCGACGGCAGCGACATCACCATCCATGGCGACGTGTATGGCCATTTGCACTCGCATGGCGGGTTGATATGGTTGCAGCGCAACCTGGTGGGCGGCACAGCCTTCAATGAGCATGGCGACGTGCGCGTCGAGGGCGTCGCTTCCGGTTCCGTGCTGCAGGCGCTGAGCGGTGAAATCCACGTAAAACGCGCGGAAAGCTGCGTCATCGCCGGCACGCGCGTGGTGATCGACAGCGCCAGCAATTGCGAAATCATCGCCGACGAGGTCGTCATCGAACTGGCCGAAGGCTGCGCTGTGGCGGCGCGCACCATCCGCATCGGCAGCGCCGGCCCTCGCAGGCAGGTGGAGATGCTGCTGTTTCCCCTCGTACCCGACCTGAGCGCCCTCGATCAAAAGATTGCCGAGAGCCTGGCGAAGGCGGCGCAGTATCAGCAAGTGCAGCACAAGCGCCAGCAGGAGATCGATGCCATTGCGCAATTGCCCGAGGTGCGCAACTACCTGACCCTGGCGGGCCAGCTGCGGCGCGGCGAATTGCAGTTGCAGCCGGCACAGCAGGTGCAGTACGACAAGCTGGCCGCGCGCATCGCTCCCGTCCTGAAAGAGGTGGCGCGCCTGCGCGTGGAAGTAAAACAGTCGGAAATCCTGCACGCGCAGATGCTGGCCCTAGTGGCGCAGCTGCGCCAGGAACGGCAGGCAACGGCGGGCCAGTCGCGCTGCACCTTGGGCCTGATCGATGGCGAGACGACGGTGCGCGCCCTGGTCGTGCCGCCTGGACCGGCCAAGGTCTACGACCGGCCGCCGAAGGAAATCAAGGCCTTGCTGCGCAGCGCCACGCCGGCCACGCAGCCCGTGTTTGCGGATAGCACGGGCAGCCTGGACTGGACGTACCAGCCACCGCCGTAATCAGTCCGTGACTTTGCCGCGCGATTGTTTCAGCACGCTGTGCGTGCTCTTGCTGTCGAGGCGGCGCCGCTGCGAGCTGCGCGTGGGCTTGGTGGCGCGGCGCACGGCGGGCAGGAAGGTCACGCTGTCGATGATTTCCTGCAAGCGCCGCAACGCTTCTTCCTTGTTCTGCTCCTGGCTGCGCGACTGCTGCGCCTTGAGCACCAGCACGCCATCCTTGCTGATGCGGCTGTCGCGCAGGGCCAGCAGCCGTTCCTTGTACGCTTCCGGCAGCGACGAGGCGGCGATGGGAAAGCGCAAATGGATGGCGCTGGAGACCTTGTTGACGTTCTGCCCGCCTGGCCCCTGGGCGCGGATGGCGGAAAATTCAACTTCAGCGGGATTGACGAGGTGTTGCATTGCCTGCCTGTGGGGAAACGATGGGGGTATTGTAAGGGAAGATGGCTGCGCCGGCGCAAGGGCGGGGTGGCCGGCCGATGATGTCTTCCGGGAAAGTTGATGTTTCTCAACGCCGTTCGCGGCGATGCTGGTTAGCATGGGGCCAACATTGCGCCACTGCGCATCCTGGCAGCGCTTACCGGATGAAAGGAACACCATGCAGCCCACGACCACGCCTGGCGCCGCAACCGCGCAATACCTGACGCAGTACTTGAGCTTCCGGCTGGGCGGCCTGGAATACGGCCTCGATTACCGCCGCGTGCGGGAATTGCGTCCGTTGAAGGAACTCGACCGTTTTTCCTCGGAAGGGGAAGTGCTGCACAGCGTGGCCGTCTCGCGCGGGGTGATTATCCCCATCGTCGACATGCGCGCCGCGTTCGGCAGCGCCCACTGCGCGCCCGACCCGGCCACGGACGTGATCATCTTGCAGCTGAGTAATGGCGTGATGGGCATGGTGGTCGATGGCGTCACCGATATCGTCAGCCTGGCGCCCGGCGACATTGCCGCCGTGCCCGGCCTGGGCGAGGCGGAAGCCGACTACCTGCTGGGCCTGGGCACGGTGGCGGGGCGCCGATTGATCCTCGTCGATATCGACCGCCTGATGGCGATCCGCAGCCCCAGCCCCATGCAGGCAGCCTAAAAAAAAGACGACCCGGAAGTCGTCTTTGTATTTTAGCGTTAGCCGAGTTTCTCTAATTGATCCTGCAAGTCCAGCCATTCCGCTTCCAGCTGCGCCAGATCCTTGGTGAAGAAGGTCTGGTCGGCCAGCAATTGCTTCAATTTCGCCTTGTTGGCGGCGTCATAGATGGTCGGCTCGCCCAGTTTGGCGTCGGTTTCCGCCTTTTGCGCATTGCGCTTGGCGATCTGCTCTTCCTGGCGCTTGATCTTGTTTTCGATCGGCTTGCGCAGGGCGGCCGTTTTCTGGCGCTCTTCCGCTTCCTTGCGCTTGTCGCGCACGGGCGCGGCAGGGGCGGCTGCCGGCGAAGGTACGGAAGAGGTCACTGGGAAGTCCGTCTTGTTGGCCTTGCCGGCGGCCGGCAGCACATCGGTACCTTTACCCAGCTTGGTCTTGAACAGCCAGTCCTTGTAGTCGTCCAGGTCGCCGTCGAACGGTTGCAGCTTGCCGTCGGCAACGATGATGAATTCGTCGGTGGTGGCGCGCAGCAAATGGCGATCATGGGACACGACGACCAGCGTGCCTTCGAACTGGGCCAGCGCTTCCGTCAGCGCTTCGCGCGTTTCCAGATCCAGGTGATTGGTTGGTTCATCGAGCAGCAGCAGGTTAGGACGCTGCCAGACGATCAGGGCCAGCGCCAGACGGGCTTTTTCGCCGCCCGAGAACGGTGCGATCGAGGCGGTGACCATGTTGCCGGGGAAGTTGAAGCCGCCGAGGAAGTTGCGCAGTTCCTGCTCGCGCACGGTCGGGGCGATCTTGGCCAGATGCCACAGCGGCGATTCGTCATGGCGCAGCATTTCCACCTGGTGCTGGGCGAAGTAGCCAATGTTGAGGCCCTTGCCCATGGTGGCGTCGCCCGTCAGCGGCATCAGTTCGCCGGCGATGGTCTTGATCAGGGTCGATTTGCCGGCGCCGTTCTGGCCCAGCAGGCCGATGCGCTGGCCGATCTGCAGCGAAAACTTGATGCCGTTGACGATGGTTTTATGCGTGATTTCGCCCGTCGCTTCGTTTTCGATCTTGTAGCCAGCATCGACGTCTTCCATCACCAGCAGCGGATTTGGTGCCGACAGCGGCTCGCGGAATTCGAACGAGAATTCGGCGGCGGCGCGCAATGGCGCCAGCTCTTCCATCTTCGCCAGCGCCTTCATGCGGCTTTGCGCCTGGCGGGCCTTCGACGCTTGCGCCTTGAAGCGGTTGACGAACGATTCCAGGTGGGCGCGCTTGCGCTGCTGCTTTTCCAGCGCGCCGGCGGCCAGGATCATCTGCGCCGCGCGTTGGCGCTCGAAGCTCGAATAGTTGCCCGAATAGCGTTTCAGCTTGCGCTCGTCGATGTGCACGACCACGTTGACGACTTCATCGAGGAAGTCGCGGTCATGGGAAATGATCAATAATGTGCCGGCGTAGCGCTTGAGCCAGTCTTCCAGCCAGATGATGGCGTCCAGATCCAAATGGTTGGTCGGTTCATCGAGCAGCAGCAGGTCGGATGGACACATCAGCGCTTGCGCCAGATTCAAGCGCATGCGCCAGCCGCCGGAGAAACTGGCGACAGGTTGCTGCATCTGGTCCAGGGTGAAACCCAGGCCCAGCAGCAATTGCTCGCCGCGCGACTGCACGGTATACGCGTCCGCATCGGCCATGGCGCTGTAGATTTCGCCGATGGCGATACCGTTTTCCGACGTGGCCGGCTCCGATTCCAGGCGCGCCAGTTCCGCTTCGAGTTTACGCAGGGTGATGTCGCCATCGATCGCGTAGTCGAGCGCGGCACGGTCCAGCGGCGGCGTTTCCTGCGCCACGTAAGCCACGCGCCATTTGGCCGGGAAATCGATCTCGCCCTGGTCAGGGTGCAATTCGCCACGCATCATGGCGAACAGGCTCGATTTGCCCGCGCCATTGGCGCCGATCAGGCCGATCTTGTCGCCCGGATTGAGGGTGACATCGACTTGTTCGAGCAACGGTTTGATGCCGCGCATCAGGCTTACTTGTAGGAAACGTATCATTTTTTTCTTTGTGTTTTAACCCAAAGGCGCAAACCTGGGGTCGTACCCTGAGGGTACGACCCCGGCATTTTCTGTTGGGTTGAGTGAGGTCGTGCGTTTGTCAATTAAACCAGCTTCAACTGCTCGGCCGTCAGCAGGAAGACCATGTCGTCGCCGGCGCTCGTCGTCAGCCAGGTCAGGCCCAGCTCGCCGAAGGCCGCTTCCGCGTATTCGCGTTCATTGCCGATTTCAATCATCAGGATGCCGTCGTCCGTCAGGCGTTCGGCCGCGCCGGCGATGATCTTGCGCACCAGGTCCATGCCGTCGCTGCCGCCGTCGAGGGCGATTTGCGGTTCCGCCAGGTATTCCTGCGGCAGGGCGCCCATCGACGCGGAATTCACGTACGGCGGGTTGCTGATGATCAAGTCATATTTCTTGGCTGGCACGTTGGTGTACAGGTCCGATTCGATCAGGTTGACGCGGTCCTGCAGTTTGTACGTGTCGACGTTGCGCTTGGCCACGGCCAGCGCGTCGGCCGAAATATCCACGGCGTCGACGGCGGCGTTCGGGAAGGCGTCAGCCATCATGATCGACAGGCAGCCCGAACCGGTGCACAGTTCCAGGATGTTTTCCACGGCTTCCGGCTCCGCCACCCATGGCGAGAAGTATTCAGGAATCAGCTCGGCGATGAAGGAGCGGGGCACGATCACGCGCTCGTCGACGTAGAAGTTATACGTACCCAGCCAGCCTTCCTTGGTGATGTAGGCGGCTGGCACGCGGTCGATGCTGCGGCGGTCGATGACGCTCATGACGCTGGCCACTTCCGACGGCAGCAGCTTGGCGTCGAGGAACGGTTCGAGCTTGTCGAGCGGCAACTTCAAGGTGTGCAGGATCAAATAGGCCGCTTCGTCGAACGCTTCGGCGCTGCCGTGGCCGAAAAACAGCTTGGCGGTATTGAAACGGGTAACGGCGTAGCGCAGCAGGTCGCGTGGCGTGGAAAACGGGTTCGGGGTCATGGCATTCTCGAAAAGACGGTGTTCTGGCCCGCCGTGACGGGCCTCGGTATTCTGGTTCAGACGGGCAGCAAATGCTCCAGCGTGCGCCGGTAAATATTCTTCAGGGGATCGATGTGGCGCAGTTCGATGTGCTCGTCGATCTTGTGAATACTGGCATTGGGCGGCCCGAATTCTATCACTTGGGGGCAGATTTGCGCGATAAACCGGCCATCCGAGGTGCCGCCCGTGGTCGACAGCTCCGTCGCGAGGCCCGTTTCTTCCAGGATGGCGGCGGACAGCGCATCGCTCAAGGTGCCGCGCGGCGTGAGGAAGGGCAGGCCGCTCAGGGTCCACTGCAAATCGTACTGCAAGTCATGTTTGTCGAGGATGGCGTGGACCCGCTCTTGCAGGTTTTCCGCCGTGCTGGCCGTGGAAAAGCGGAAGTTAAAGTCGATCACCATGTCGCCGGGAATCACGTTATTCGCGCCCGTGCCCGCGTTGATATTCGACATTTGCCACGACGTCGGCAGGTAATACTCGTTGCCGGCATCCCATTTCTCTTCGACCAGGTCGGCCAGCGCCTGCGCCGCTTCGTGGATCGGATTCTTTGCCAGGTGCGGGTAGGCGATATGGCCTTGCACTCCCTTGATCGTCAAACGGCCCGACAGCGAACCGCGGCGGCCGTTCTTGATCATGTCGCCCAGCTGCGCGCTCGAGGTCGGCTCGCCCACCAGGCAATAATCGATCTGCTCGCCGCGCGCTTTCAATTTGTCGCACACGATGACGGTGCCATCCGTGGCCGGGCCTTCCTCGTCGCTGGTGATCAAAAAGGCGATCGAGCCCGTGTGCTCAGGCGTGGCGGCAATGAACTCCTCGCAAGCGACCACCATGGCGGCGATCGAGGTCTTCATGTCGGCCGCGCCACGGCCGTACAGCTTGCCGTCGCGGTGCGTGGGAATGAAGGGCAGCGAGCGCCATTGCTCGACGGGGCCGGTCGGCACCACGTCCGTATGGCCGGCAAAGACGAACACGGGCGACGTGGTGCCGCGGCGTGCCCACAGATTGGTGACGTCGTTCGACTGTATCGTCTCGCAGACAAAGCCCAGCGGCGTGAGGATATCGATCAGGTGCTGCTGGCAGCCCTTGTCGTCGGGCGTGACCGAGGATAGGGCGATCAGTTTTTCGGTCAGGGCGAGGGTTTTGGAGGTGGTCATGTTGTCGAGCGGGGTCGTACCCTTGGGTGCGACCCCAGCCTTGCAGGTGTCGGGTTTAAACTGAGAAAATGGTCTTGTACTGCGCATCCGAAAACGCGACGCTGAACTTGCCATCCTTATCCAGCACGGGGCGCTTGATGATGGACGGGTTTTCCAGCATCAGCTCCAGGGCGCTGGCCGCATCGACGGTAGCGGCCTTGCGCTCGTCGGACAGGGCGCGCCAGGTCGTGCCTTTCTTGTTGACCAGCACATCCCACGGCAATTGCTGCAGCCACGCTTCGACTGTAGCGCGTTCCAGGCCCTGCTTCTTGAAGTCGTGGAAAGTGAAATCGAGTTGCTGCGCGGCCAGCCAGGTGCGGGCCTTTTTGACGGTATCGCAGTTGGGGATACCGTAGAGTGTAATGGTCGTCATGGGTAGGGCTAAGGGGAATGAATGCGGTTCGCTTGATCGCGGCGCTTGCGCCAGGGAAAAATACGATGTTAGCCGACATTATACAGTCGATGCGCAGTCGATGCGGCAGTGCAACAAGGTTGCATGATCCTGGCAGATTCAGTGCCAGGCGCTGCGGATGCCAAGCGGAAGGTGCCGAAGCGGGCCGCCGCCTGTGGGTGGGGATCGTCGAAGCGGTAGGTGTTCGCCCTGCCGAAATACGGTTCGCCCGTGGCATGGCCGGAGACACGGTACAGCGCTGCGGGCAGTTGCGGCAGACGGGGCAGGCGCAAGGTTGCCACGGTCGCGCGGTTATTCGTCAGCGTAGGCGCGGGCGGCCGCCATCACGGCATCGAGTTTGCCTTTGGCCAGGGCTTCCAGCGGCGACTTGCCGCCCAGCGACAGGCGCGGAGCGATAAAAAAATCCCATTTGGCGGCGCCCGGCAAGTCGCCGAGGATTTTGCTGATTTTTTCCAGGATGTGGCGGTCGTGGCGGGGATCGGCGAAAAATGCCGGATAGACATATTCGCCCGAAGCGCCGCGCAAGGCGAACAGGCGTCTGGCTTTGAGTGCCGCACTGAGCGCCTGCGGCGTGACTTCCAGCCGGGCGCGCAGTTCGGGGCCAGACAGCAAGCTGTGCGAGGCCAGGTCTTTTTGACGCTGCGGCCGCTCCTGCCCTTCCAGGCCGCGCATGAATTGCCGGGTATTGATGTGTCCTGCATGCGCGCCGATATCAGAGGCCCGGTTCAGCTCGCGTTCGGCGACGATATCGAGGTCGCGCCGCATTTGCGCCAGCAGCGCGGGCCGGTCGTCGCGCGGCACGGCGTCCAGCAGCGATGCATAGGCTTCCTGGAACGTATCTTGTGCAATGTTAAAACGCAAGCCCGTGGCATTGGGAGCGAGTGCATCCGCCAGCTGCCTGGCCAGCGAGGGCGCGGCTGGAGCATGCCCGGTGCCGGTGGCGGCCTCATCAATCGTACCGGTGTCGCCATCGCTGACAGGGGAGCGTGTGTTCGATGTGTTCGACATGGCTGTCTCCTTGAAACGCATGTTTCAGCATAGGACACGAAGTCAAACAAAGCAAACAAAGCAAGGGAATTAAATCTTCATGTTTTGATCTGCCACAAGCTTGGAGTCTGGCTGGCCTACACAGGCCGTGGCGCAGCCTTGCCCGATTCTGCCGGGCCGAAATGCAGGCCCAGCCGCAAGGCCAGGGCGCGCAGGGCGCCGCTTTCCTGCAGGTGCAGGGCCAGCGCGATGTGGCCGTCGGGGCGCACGAGGTAGGCCGCGTCGCGGCCCAGGCCGGCCAGTTTGGCGGCGACATTGAAGGTGTAGCAGTGCACGGGCAGTTTCAGCACGCGCGCCTCGTCCAGCAGTTCGGGCGCCGCTTCGCCATAGATGTGCAATTGCCAATCCATGCTGCGCAAGGCGAGAAAGTTGTCTTGCGTGCCGTCCGAGAACCAGGGCAGGCGGTCGCCGCCGCGCAGGTATTCCGCATGGCCGGCGGAGAGGGCGCTGTCTTCATAATGGATCTGGATTTGCGACACGGTCTGGAACAGCAAACGGCGCGCCCGCGAGAAGCCCGAGAGGAAGGGCAGCGCGTGCGGCACCAGCCAGCGCCGCAGGAATTGCCCGGCGATGCCTTGCGCGACGATGGCCTGGAAGGCGCGGTCGGTGGTGGCGACGAGCTTGCGGGCAAACACGATGCGCTCGCTTTCATAGGTGTCGAGCAGGGCGTCGTTGCTTTGTCCGCGCAGCTTTTGCGCCAGTTTCCAGGCCAGGTTGACGGCGTCGCCCAGGCCCGTGTTCATGCCCTGGCCGCCCACGGGGCTGTGCAGGTGGGCCGCATCGCCGAGGATGAAGCAGCGCCGTTCGCGAAATTGCGCCGCCACCCGGTGGTGCACTTTATACGTGGAAAACCAGTTGATTTGTTCGACTTGGATGCCAAGCAAGTTTTCCACGTCGCCGCGCACATCGTCGAAGACGGGCGCGGGCGCGCCTTCCGGGCGGTCGGGCAGGATGCCGATCAGGCGCTGCATGCCACTGGTGCGCACGGGCAACATCAGCGCAAACGAGTTCGCGCCCAGATGGGCATGCAAATCCGTATTCTTGCCGGCCACTTGCGCGTCTGCCACGTAATACAGGTGATCATAGGTGCCGCCGGAGAATTCAAAGCCGGCGATTTCGCGCACCTTGCTGCGGGCCCCGTCGCAGCCGCAAATATAGTTGAACGTGCAATATTGGCGTTCGCCGTCCTTGAGCAGGATGGCTTGCACTTCGCTATCGTCCTGTGTCCACAGGTCCAGCGCCACGTTCCATTCCACGTGCACGCCGGCCGCCGCCAGCTTGCTGATGAGGAAGCGTTCATGCTCGTCCTGCGGCAGGCTCAGCACAAAAGGGTAGGGGCTCAGCCCTTCGCCGATCTCGCCCAGCGCCAGTTTCACCAGCTCCTCGCCACCTTCATGGATGTGCATGGCATTGATCTTGATGCCCAGGCTGACCAGCTCGTCGGCAAAGCCCAGCTGCTGGTAAAACTCCAGCGTGCGCGCATGCACGGCCATGGCCCGCGACGCCTGCCCGGGACCGCTATTTTTGTCGATGATGCGGCAATCGACGCCATGGCGCGCCAGGCGCAAGGCAAGCATGAGGCCGGTAGGACCGGCGCCGACGATCAGGACGGGAGGTGTATTCATGCCATCCAGTATAGGACAGGATGGGGGATGGCTGCACGACGATTGAAGTTGCCAGTCGGAAATGAAAATGTCCCGCCGAAGCGGGACATTCAGGGTGCTGCGTGCGCCTCGCGGCGGAGTGATTAAATCCCGCGCAGCAACTCGTTGATGCCGGTCTTGGCGCGGGTTTTTGCATCCACGCGCTTGACGATCACAGCGCAGTACAGCGAGTACTTGCCATCTTCCGAAGGCAGGTTGCCCGACACCACGACGGAACCGGCTGGCACGCGGCCGTAGGTCACTTCGCCCGTGGCGCGGTCGTAGATCTTGGTCGACTGGCCGATGTACACGCCCATCGAGATGACCGAGTTTTCTTCGACGATCACGCCTTCGACGATTTCCGAACGGGCGCCGATGAAGCAGTTGTCTTCGATGATGGTCGGGTTTGCTTGCATGGGTTCCAGCACGCCGCCGATGCCGACGCCGCCGGACAGGTGGACGTTCTTGCCGATCTGCGCGCAGGAGCCGACGGTGGCCCAGGTGTCGACCATGGCGCCTTCATCGACGTAGGCGCCGATGTTGACGTAGGACGGCATCAGCACGACGTTCTTGGCGATGAAGCTGCCGCGGCGTGCGACGGCTGGCGGCACCACGCGGAAACCGCCTTTGGCGAAGTCTTCCTTGGTGTAATTGGCGAACTTGGTCGGGACCTTGTCGTAGAACTGCATCGTGCCGTCCGACGGCAGGACGACGTTGTCTTCCAGGCGGAACGACAGCAGCACGGCTTTCTTGACCCACTGGTTGACCACCCAGTCGCCCGTGGTTTTTTCAGCCACGCGGATGCTGCCGTTGTCCAGGCCATTGATGACGTGGGAGACGGCGTCGCGCAGTTCGGCCGTGCCGTTGCCTGGATTGATCTCGGCGCGGTTTTCCCAGGCCTGGTCGATGATGGTTTGCAGTTGTTGGCTCATGATGATGTCTTGTTTATTTAGTTGGTTGATGCGGATGCGGAAAGCTGCTGGCAGAATTTTACTATGCGCAACGCTGCTTCCAGCCCTTCGGCCGTTTCGGCCACGAGGGCCATGCGGATGCGGTTGCGGCCCGGATTGATGCCGTGCGCGTCGCGCGCAAGGTAACTGCCAGGCAATACCGTCACATTATATTCGGCGTACAGGCGTTGCGCGAATTCGGTGTCGGACAGTCCCGTGCGGCTGACGTCGGCCCACAGGTAGAAGCCGGCGTCCGGCAATTGCACGTCCATCACCGATTGCAGCAGCGGCGTGATGGCGTCGAACTTGGCGCGGTACTTGGCGCGATTTTCCTCGACATGGGTTTCGTCGTTCCAGGCCGCGACGGAGGCCGCCTGCACGGCGGGGCTCATGGCGCCGCCGTGGTAGGTTCGGTAGAGCAGGAATTTTTTCAGGACTTCCGCGTCGCCGGCCACAAAGCCCGAGCGCATGCCCGGCACGTTCGAGCGCTTCGACAGGCTGGAAAACACGACCAGGCGCGCATACGGACGCTCGATGGTGGACAGGCCCAGCATGTGCGCCGCCTGCAGCGCGCCCAGCGGTGGCGTGTCGCCGTGGTAAATCTCGGAATAGCACTCGTCGGCGGCGATGACGAAATCGTAGCGTTCGGACAGGGCGAACAGGTGTTCCCAGTCCGTCAGAGTCAGCACGGCGCCAGTCGGGTTGCCCGGCGAACACAGGAACAGCAACTTGACCTTTTCCCACACGCTGGTCGGTACGCTGTCGTAGTCGCAGCCGAAATTGCGCGCTGGGTCGGAATTGACGAAATACGGTTCGGCGCCGGCCAGATAGGCCGCGCCTTCATAGATCTGGTAGAACGGATTCGGGCTGATCACGAGCGAACCGGCCGATGGATCGATCACCGTTTGCGCCAGCGCAAACAGCGCTTCGCGCGAACCGTTCACGGGCAGGATTTGCGTGGCAGGATTGAGCTTGGGGATGCCATAGCGGCGCTCGAGCCAGCCGGCGATGGCGGTACGCAAGGCTTCCGAACCGATGGTGGTCGGATAGCTGGCCAGGCCGTGGATATTGTCGGTCAATGCCTGCTCGATGAAGGCCGGCGTCGGGTGCTTGGGTTCACCCATGCCCAGGCTGATGGGCGCATATTCGGGGTTGACCGTCACGCCGGCAAACAGCTGGCGCAGCTTTTCAAACGGGTATGGTTGCAGTTTAGCAAGAAGTGGATTCACGGAACGGACCAGGGCAAGAGTGGGGTGATAGTGTCGCGTATGGATTGCCGGGCATGGCGCAATGACGCCGGTCAAGCAATCAGCTTAGCCTTTTATTATAGCCGTCCTCGCGCACGGGCTGTGCAAGTAGGCTGTTGTTGACCTGCACGGCATGCCGCTTCCGGGCCTGGCAAGGTAAAATACGCTATGTCTACCTTACTTCCCACACTGCTTGCTATTGAAACCTCGTCCGAACTCGCCTCCTGCGCCTTGTTGCGCGGCGATGTCGTCCTGTCCCGCGCCTCGTCGGGCGTGCGCACCCATTCCCAGTCCATCTTGCCCATGGTGCAGGAATTGCTGGCCGAAGCGGGCGTGACCCTGGCCAACGTCGACGCCATCGCCTACGGCTCCGGCCCCGGCTCGTTTACGGGCGTGCGCACGGCTTGCGGCATCGCGCAAGGCCTGGCCTACGGCGCCAATCTGCCCGTCGTTCCCGTCGTCACGCTCGACGCCATGGCCCTCGCGTGCCACCAGCAGCATGGCGCGCAGCGCATCGTGACCGTGCTCGACGCCCGCATGAGCGAAGTGTACTGGGCGCAATACGATTACCAGGATGGCTTGCAGATTGTTTCGCCACCGGCCCTGAGCGCGCCGGCCGGCGTGGCGCCGCAAGGCGAGGTCACCGGTTGCGGCAACGGTTTTAGCGCCTATGCCGACGTCCTGGCCGCGCTGCCATGTGCCGCCAGCGCGGACGCCGCCATCATGCCGCACGCCGTGCAAGTGGCGCAGCTGGCGCGCATCGCCTTTACATCCGGTCAGTTCGTGACGGCGGCCGAGGCGCAGCCTTTGTATTTGCGCAACAAGATCGCTTACACGAGCGCGGAACGCCTCGACATGCAGGCCGCCAAGGCCGCTGCGGAGGCGGCACAATGATGGAAGCGGGCAAGGACAAGGACAGCGCGGCAGGCTGGGACTTGCTGCGCCTCGACTATCAGCCGATGCAGGAAGCGGACCTGTTGGAGGTGCTGGCGCTGGAACAGCGCGTGTATCCGCATCCCTGGACGCATGGCAACTTTGTCGATTCGCTCAAGAGCGGCTACCCGGCCTGGGTGCTGCGCGACGTGGATGGCACCTTGCTTGGCTACTTCTTGCTGATGCTGGTTGTCGACGAGGCGCACTTGCTCAACGTGGCCGTCGAGGGCGCCATCCAGGGGCAGGGTCTGGGCCGTTTCCTGCTGAACCAGTCCTGCGCCTGCGCGCGCCAGCTGGGCATGGAATCGATGCTGCTGGAAGTGCGCCCGTCGAACGTGCGCGCGCTCGACATCTACCAGCGTTATGGATTTGAACAGATTGGCCGGCGCAAGGGATACTATCCGGCCAGTAACTCGCAACGTGAGGACGCCATCGTGATGCGTTATACCTTATGAGCCGCAGCGCCGTTTTCCTCGATGAAATGGGCGTTGGTCCCCTGTGGCGCTTGCGCCAGGGTGCCGCAGCCGAGGCCGTCGAGGCACCCGTGGAAATGGAAGCCGTCGTGGCGGCGCCTGTGGCAGAAGCCGTAGAAACCGTGATCGAGGTAGTTGCTGAGGCGGTCGCCGAGGTGCAGGTCGAAGCGCCCGTTGCGGTTGCCGCTACGCCAGCTCCTGCCGCCGAGCAGGACGACACGGCCTGGTTCGACGATGCGCCGCCACCGCCGCCCGTCAAACAGCTGAGCGATGCCGATATCGCCGTCCTCGACTGGGAGGGCTTGACGGCCGCCGTCGCCAAGTGCGCGCGCTGCGATCTGTGCAAGACGCGCAAGGGCGTCGTCATGGGGCGTGGCGACCGTCAGGGTGCCTGGCTGATGCTGGCCAGCAGCCCGTCGCGCCAGGAAGAGCGCGAAGGGCGCGCCTTGCCGGGCGAGCAGGGCAAATTGCTCGACAATATGCTGAAAGCCATCGAAGTCGACGCGGGCAGCGGCGTGTACATCACGCACTTGCTGAAATGCCGTCCGCTGGACGAGGCCGGGCAGGAACGCTTGCCCACCGAATCGGAGTCGGCCGCCTGCCGCCCGTACTTTGAGCGCGAACTGGCCCTGCTGCAGCCGCGCACCATCGTCACCCTGGGTTCGATGGCCGCCGCCGGCATCAATCCCGGCGAAAAACCCGTGCGCGGCACGGTGCGCCAACTGGGCAATGCCTCCGTCGTGGCCACCTTCCATCCGGAAATGTTGCTGCAGGACGAGACGGGCAAGGCCAAGGCCCGTGCCTGGGCCGACCTGTGCCTGGCGAAAAGCACGCACGGTGATTGAGACTGCCAGCGGCACTTTCCAGGCCCGTTTCGAGCAGCGCTGGGGGCATCTGACGCATCCTCGCGTGCGCGCGCTGGCCTGGCTGCTCGACTCGCCCGATTTGCTCGATCCGTCCAGCCCCCACTGGGGCGGGCGCATCGCCAGCCTTGCGCCCGTCACGCCTGCCGTGGCTGTCTGGCTGGGGGCGCTGCAGGATGACCCGTCGCCGCTCGATGCGGCGCTGGGGCCGAAATTCTATTCCCGCCTGGGCCTGTATGCTGAAAAGCTGCTGGCCTTTTATTTTGAGCAGCACGGCGTGCTGGCTGCGCATGGCTTGCAAGTGCAGGTGAACCGCAACGACACCGTGGGTGAATTCGATTTTCTGCTGCATGATGGAGATGGCTTGCTGCACTGGGAATTCGCCACCAAGTTCTACCTGCTCGAAGGCGCGCCCGATCCGGGTGTCTTCAACCACTTGATCGGCCCGAACCTGGCCGATACCCTGGGCTTGAAGATGCGCAAGATTCTCGACAAACAATTGGCCTTGTCCCGCCATCCGGCCGCACAAAGCTTGCTGTCGCAGCCCGTGCGCGCGGCGCAGGCGCTGGTCAAGGGCTGGCTGTTTTATGCACCGGGCGCCACGCCCGCCATGGACGGCATTTCCCCGGAACATGGACACGGCTTCTGGTGCACGCCGGCGCAACTGCCGCAGCAGCGCTACGTCGTGCTGCCGCGCCTGCAATGGCTGGCGCCATACAAGGGGCGCGACGAGGACGTGCTGGACGTGGATGCCTTGCGCGCGCGTTTGTTTGATCTGGCGCAACCGGTGATGGTGGCCACAGTGGATACTATCGAAGGCTGGGAAGTGGAGCGTACGCGCGGTTTTGTCGTGCCCGCTACCTGGATTGAGCAGGCTGCCGCGCGGCGGATTACCGGCGCGCTACCAGCTTAGGTCCTGTAGGTCGTGTAGGTCGGATTAGCGGCGGCACGCCGCGTAATCCGACACCACCGTAATTAATGTTTCTGCTCGCCAATCAGCGACAGATTGTCGTGCTCCGCCTGGTTCAGCTTGTGCCTGCGCATGATCATGTACATGGTGCCGGCGACGAACAGGCCGAACAGGGTGATGATGATGTTGAGCGGCAGGTGCAGGCGGATCATGATGGAATACACGGCCAGCATAGTGAGAATGGACAGGTTTTCATTGAAGTTCTGCACGGCGATGGAATGGCCCGCGCTCATCAGCACGTGGCCGCGGTGTTGCAGCAGCGCATTCATGGGCACGACGAAGAAGCCGGACAGGGCGCCGATCAGTATCAGCAGCGGGTAGGCGATCCATACGGAATGCACTTGCGTCATCATCATGACGATGACGCCCATGGCGATGCCCAGCGGAATGACGGTCAGCGATTTGCGCAGGGGAATGAAACGGGCCGACAGCACGGCGCCGGCGGCCACGCCGATGGCGACAACGCCCACCAGGCTGGTCGCCTTGTCGAAGGGCATGTTCAAGGATTGCTTGGCCCATTCCAGCACGATCAGCTGCAAGGTGGCGCCGGCGCCCCAGAACAGGGTTGTCACGGCCAGGGTGATCTGGCCCAGCTTGTCTTTCCACAGGATGGAATAGCAATTGGCAAAATCGGTAATCAGTTTGATAGGATTGCGTTCCTGGTGCGGATACACGCAGCCCGTGTCGGGAATCTTCAGGTTGGCCAGGGTTGCCAGTACATAAATGCCGACCACCACGCACAGGGCCGCTTCCGTCTTGTTGGTGATGCCCGTGTCGATCAGGGGGAAGTCGAAGGACAGCAGCATGTCGGACACGTGGCCGCTGACGAGTGCGCCGCCCATGACGGTGCCGAGGATGATGGAGGTGACGGTCAAGCCTTCGATCCAGCCATTCGCCGCCACCAGTTTTTCCGGCGGCAGCAGTTCCGTCAGAATGCCGTACTTGGCAGGTGAGTATACCGCCGCGCCAAAACCGACGACGGCGTAGGCCAGCAGCGGGTGCACGTGGAAGAAGACGAGGGCGCAGCCGAAAATCTTGACCATGTTGGCGATGAACATGACCTTGCCTTTTGGCAATGCATCTGCGAAGGCGCCGACAAAAGCGGCCAACAGCACGTAAAACAGCACGAATGACAGTTTGAGCAGCGGCGTGATCCACGCCGGTGATTTCATGGACACCAATAAATCGACGGCGACAAAAAAGAGGGCGTTATCTGCCAGCGAGGAAAAGAACTGCGCCGCCATGATGGTATAAAAACCACGATTCATTCTGGAATGCCTGAAATCATATCTGGCTTGCTTTATACCACGAAAAAACGGCAAACCCCAAGTTTGGAAGGGGCTGCTTTGCATAGTCTTGTCTAAGCGAAGCTTAATTTTTCTGCCGCAGAAAAATACATCACATGTGAGCATTTTATAAATGATGTCCTCTGCGCACGACCGTCGGCGCCTGCCATGTCACCATACGGTGCATCCGGTAAAATACGGCTTTCCCACTCGCCGTACACGACGCATATGCCCAGGCCCCTCATCGCCACCATCCATCTCGATGCCATGCAACACAATCTGGCGCGCGCCCGTGCCGGCGCCCGCGGCGCCAAGGTGTGGGCCGTCGTCAAGGCGAACGCCTATGGCCACGGCCTGGAACGGGCCATGCGGGGCTTTGCCGAGGCCGATGGCCTGGCGCTGGTCGAGGTCGACTACGCCGTGCGCTTGCGCGAACTGGGCTGGACCAAGCCCATCTTGCTGCTGGAAGGGTTTTTCGACGCCAGCGATTTGCTGGTCATGGCGCAGCACAAACTGAATGGCAGCGTGCATTGCGAAGAACAGATCGCCATGCTGGCAGCGGCGCGCCTGCCGCACGCCATCGATGTGCACCTGAAAATGAACACGGGCATGAACCGCCTGGGTTTCACGCCGGATGCCGTGGCGGGTGCGTATGCGCGCCTGCGCGCCATCCCGCACGTCGGCACGATCACCCTGATGACGCATTTCGCCAATGCGGATGAGGCGGCGCCCACGCGCTTGCCGTTAGAGCAGCAGATGCTGCGTTTTGAAGCCGGTGCGGCCAGCATTGGCACAGCCTTGCCGCGCAGCCTGTGCAATTCGGCCGGCCTGCTGATGCACCATCTGGACAGCGACTGGGTACGTCCCGGCATCATGCTGTATGGCGGCACGCCCAGCGGCGCTCCTGGCGGCACCTCGGCGCAGGCGTTCGGCTTGCTGCCCACCATGACCTTGCGCAGCCGCATCATCGGCATCCAGGATATCGCCGCTGGCGACGTGGTCGGCTACGGCAGCCGCTATGAAGCGGCTGGCAATATCAAGGTGGGCGTGGTGGCGTGCGGCTATGCGGACGGTTACCCGCGCCACGCGCCCGAAGGCACGCCCGTGCTGGTCGACGGCGTGCGCACTGGACTCATCGGCAGGGTGTCGATGGACATGCTGATGGTCGATCTGACGCAGGTTCCTGGCGCAAAAGTCGGCAGTGCCGTCACCCTGTGGGGCCAGGGCATGCCGATCGACGAGGTGGCCCTGGCCGCCGGCACCATCGGCTACGAGCTGATGTGTGCACTTGCGCCCCGCGTTCCGGTGATCGAGGCGTGACCTCGCCGCCTTGTTTGTATATACTGTGAATCTACTGTATATATAAACAGCATTATTCCTTACCCGGGCAAAGTACACCATGGCAAAAGTCAAGACCGTCTACACCTGCAGCGACTGCGGCGCCGTCAGCAATAAATGGATGGGGCAATGCACCTCGTGCAATCAGTGGAATACCATGGTGGAAAGCCTGCCCGAAACGGGCGGCAACAACCGCTATTCGAACCCGCAGCACATGTCGCTGGCCCAGACGGCGCCCGTGCTGTCGCTCGACGATATCGACGCCATCGACGTGCCCCGTTTCGGCACGGGCATCGAGGAATTCGACCGTGTGCTGGGCGGCGGCATGGTGGCCGGTGGCGTGGTGCTGATCGGCGGCGACCCCGGCATCGGCAAGTCGACCCTGCTGCTGCAGGCGCTGGCGAACATGTCGCACCACAAGCGCGTGCTGTACGTCAGCGGCGAAGAGTCCGGCGCGCAAATCGCCCTGCGCGCCAAGCGCCTCGTCATCGATGCCAAGGAACTCAAATTGCAGGCCGAGATCCAGCTGGAAAAGATCCTTGCCACCTTGAACGACCTGAAACCGGAAGTGGTGGTCATCGATTCGATCCAGACCGTGTATTCGGACGCCCTCAGCTCGGCGCCCGGTTCCGTGGCGCAAGTGCGCGAATGCGCGGCCCAGCTGACGCGGGCGGCCAAGCAGACGGGCGTGACCATCATCTTAGTCGGCCACGTGACGAAAGAGGGTGCGCTGGCCGGCCCCCGCGTGCTCGAGCACATCGTCGACACGGTGCTGTATTTCGAGGGCGACGCCCATTCCAGCTTCCGTCTCGTGCGCGCCATCAAGAACCGTTTCGGCGCCGTCAACGAACTGGGCGTGTTCGCCATGACGGAAAAGGGGCTGAAGGGGGTGTCGAATCCATCGGCCCTGTTCCTGTCGCAGCACGATAACCAGGTGCCCGGTTCCTGCGTGATGGTGACGCAGGAAGGCACGCGCCCCTTGCTGGTGGAAATCCAGGCCCTCGTCGACACGAGCCACTTGCCGAATGCGCGCCGCCTGTCCGTCGGCCTGGAGCAGAACCGTCTGGCCATGCTGCTGGCCGTCGCGCACCGCCACGCGGGCATCGCCGCCTTTGACCAGGATGTGTTCATCAATGCCGTCGGCGGCGTCAAAATCACGGAGCCGGCGGCCGACCTGGCCGTGTTACTGGCGATTAACTCGTCGATGCGCAACAAGCCGCTGCCACGGGGATTGGTCGTGTTTGGCGAGGTGGGACTGGCCGGCGAAATCCGTCCCGCGCCACGGGGCCAGGAGCGCTTGCGCGAAGCTGCCAAGCTGGGCTTTACCCTGGCTGTGGTGCCGAAGTCGAACTTGCCCAAGCAAGTCATTGAAGGCCTCAAGGTCATCGGCGTCGAGCGTATCGACGAAGCGTTTAACAAGTTACGCGACCTGGAGTAATAGTTGGTATGGTTTAAATGCCAAGCTTGAGACAAGTCAAACAAAATTTCCGTTTGGAACTATAATATTTGTCCGATGGATTCACCCCGTGAATCCGCATCGACAATGCATAGTTAGAGAAGCGGAATATAGTGTCAGTTGAGCAAAGGCAGGGCGCACGCAAGATATTGCGTGCCAAGGCAATGTTGGTAATGGATGGCGCGGGTCCCGTGGCGGCGCGCACGCTTGATGTGGGGCCGGGCGGGATGGCGGCCGTCATCGCGGAGCCGGTGCCGACAGGCAAGCAGGGCAAGGTGCTGTTCGAGCTGTTTTACGATGGCGCGGCGCACATCATCGAGGCGCGCGTGTCCGTCTCGCACTGTATTTTCAGCAGCGCAGGTTTCAAGGTGGGACTCACTTTCCTGCACCTGGACATGGCCGTCAGCAGCGCCATTTCGAAATTCATGCGCTGAGGAAAGCCGGGAGCGTGCTGCAGGTGAAATGCGCTAAAATGGTGCATATGGGTTTGCAGTCAGGAAAAACTTGCTCTGTTCGCTGTTTTGATATTCCGGTAATACTGCATAATTATCAACCAGAAGAGGGACGCCGCCGCGCCATGCGAGCCTGCCGTCCTTCTCCAGCGCAGCACGGTCACGACCTGAACCGTGCGCCTTGACCTTACACCCGACGGGAACGCCTACCATGTTTAATTCGACCATCAACAGCAGGGCTTACACCAACAACACGCAGCAGACGACGCAGGGCAATATCTCGGCCGATGTGTATGCGAAGGTGGAGCGCCAGATGCAGTCGCAGAACACGGGCGTTGTCAAGCTCAACGCCAGTCTGGCGCGCGACCAGGCCAAGTTCTCGGGCCTGGGCCAGTTGCAATCGGCGCTGGCAAAATTTCAGACCGTGGCCAAGAACATGGCCGGCAGCGGCCTGGCCACGTCGGCCACGTCCAGCAGCAAGGATGTGCTGAGCGCCACCACCACCGACAAGGCCGCCAGCGGCAGCCATGAACTGAACGTCAAGCAGCTGGCGCAGGGACAGACCCTGCTCAGCGGCGCGCAGAAATCCTCGAGCGCGCCGATCGGCACCGGTGCGCCGGCGCTGGTGAAGATCGAAGTGGGTTCGGCTGACGGCAAGCAATTTACGCCCGGCAGCGGCAAGATCATTTCGCTGACGATTGACAGCAGCAACAATAGCCTCGACGGCATCGCCGCCGCGCTCAAGCAGCAGGGCATCGACGCCAGCGTGGTCAAGGGTCCCGATGGCTACTCGCTGGCCTTGAACGGCAAGAGCGGCGCCGACAGCAGCATGCGCATCAGCGTGTCCGGCGACGCGGCCGTCAGCAATCTGCTCAGCTATGCGCCTGGCGCCGGCAAGGGCATGCAGCAGACGGCCGCGGCGCAGGATGCGCTGCTGACCGTCGACGGCAAGGAGATCAAGAGCGCCACGAATACCCTGACGACGGCTGTCGAGGGCGCCACCATCGAATTGAAGAAAAAGGGTGTGACGGACCTCGTCATCGCCAAGGACAGCAGCCAGATCGCGACCAACGTGGCCAGCTTCGTCACGGCCTACAATGAACTCAACAGCAAGCTGCAGAGCTTGCAGCAGGGCGACTTGAAGTCCGACACGGCCCTGGGTCAGGTGCGTTCGCAGATGGAGCAAGTACTGCGCACGGCCAGCACGGGCGTGCCATCGTCGGTGCTCGGCAGCGCCGGCGTGACCCTGGGCAAGAGTGGCGAGCTGGTGCTCGACGATAAAAAGCTCAAGGCGGCCATCGCGGCCGATCCGGACGCCGTCAGCAAGATGTTTACCAATAACGGCAAGGGTGTGGCGGATCAGTTCGTCAGCAAGATCGGCGAGCTGACGGGCGAAACGAGCATCATCCGCAAGGAAGTGCAGACGGTCGGCAAGGACATCACCACCCTGACCAACAAGAAAGCCGTGCTGGCCAAGGCGCTGACGGCCCAGGCGCAGGCGCTGGTGAAAGCATATTCCGCACAGGAACAGATGGGAACGAACTCGGCCTTGCCGGGTTATACCGGTAAAAATTCCCTCTTCGACTTCATGGCCTAAGAGCGCTCGCCCTGGGCAAAGAAGGCTGACGGCGAACTGCCGAAAGTCTTCTTGAACATGGCGGAAAAGGCCGACTGGCTGGCGTAGCCCAGTTCTTCGGCCACCTGCGACAGCGGCACGCCGCGCGCGATCAGGGGCGCCGCGTGCGCCAGGCGCACCTGCTGGCGCCACTGGCCAAAACTCATGCCCAATTCCCGTTCGAACAGCCGCGCCAGGGTACGCTCCGAGGCGCCGACCTGCTGCGCCCAGTGTTCCAGCGTCTGGTTCAAGCCCGGTTTCTCGATCAGGCTGTCGCACAGGGTTTTCAGGCGCTTGTCGCTGGGCAAGGGCACGCGGATGGGATGCGTGGCCGAGCGTTTCAATTCATCGAGGATCAGTTCGGCCAGCAGCGCCTCGCGCGCCGGTTCCTGGCCCGGGTCCAATTGCTCCAGCGCCATGATCAGCTGGCGCAGCAGGTTCGATACTTCCAGCACCTTGCAGTCCTGGCCCGCGAACGGCGCGCGCGCGGCATGGATGCATAGTGGCCGCAAACGGGTTTTTTCCAGTATCGTGACGGCATGCTCCACGTTGGGCGCGATCCAGATGGCGCGCATGGGCGGCAGCACCCAGCTGCTGTTGTTGGCGGTGATGCGCAGCACGCCTTCGAGCGCCATGGTCACCTGGCCCCATGGATGGCTGTGCGGCAAGAGAAATTCATCGGTTTGCAGGTCGCGCGCGACCATCGTCACGGGGATGGTCGCGCTGGGCGCTTCCCGTGGCGGACACATGCGGGTATGGTGGAGGATAGGTACACCCATCAGCTTGGCCTTAATTCGATAAATTATGTCGTTCTGTCGGAAAACAGACGATGGTATTTTGCATACACTTGAGCTTCACCAGTATAAGACAGGGTATGACATGATCACAACTCACTCGGCATCCGAAATTCCCACCCTGCGCAGCGACGCCCGCGTCATCGGCCTGGTGGGGCTGGCGCATGGCGTGTCGCACTTCTATCACCTGATCCTCGCGGCCCTGTTCGTCTGGCTGAAACCGGCCTTCGGCCTGTCGTATGCCGAGCTGGGCCTGCTGATGACGGTGTTCTTCATCATCTCGGGCGTGGGGCAGGCGCTGGCCGGCTTTGTCGTCGACCGCTTCGGTGCGCGCGCCGTGTTGTTTTCCGGCATCTTCTTGCTGGGCGTGTCGGCGCTGGCCCTGTCCACCGCACACAGCTATGCGGCGCTGATGCTGGGCGCCATGCTGGCAGGCATGGGCAACAGCGTGTTCCACCCAGCCGATTACACCATCCTCAACCAGCGCGTCTCGGCGGCCCGCGTGGCCTACGGCTTTTCCGTGCATGGCATCAGCGGCAATATCGGCTGGGCTTTGTCGCCCCTGTTCATGACGTATGTTGCCACCCATTATGACTGGCGGGTCGCGCTGCAATGCGCGGCCGTGCTGCCGTTCGGCGTGCTGTTGATCCTGTTCCTGAACCGCCACGCCATCCGTCCCGAGCCCGTGAAAAAGGCCGCGCCAGGCCAGGCGGCTGGCGGCGAAGGCACCTTGGACTTCCTGCGCCTGCCTGCCGTGTGGATGTGCTTTGCCTTTTTCTTCATTACCGCCATCGCCCTGGGCGGCATCCAGAGCTTTGCCAGCGTGGCCCTCGTCAAGCTGTATGGCATGAGCCTGGCGCTGGCCACCAGCGCCTACACGGCCTATATGCTGGCCTCGGCCGTAGGCATGCTGGCCGGCGGCGTGGTGGGCGCGCGCAGCAAGCAGCCGGACCGCAACGTGGCGATCGCCTTTTCCGCTGCCGCGCTGCTGGCCGTGCTGCTGGCCATGGCCGTCGTGCCGGCCTGGGGCGCGGTGGTGCTGATGGGCGCCATCGGCTTGACGTCCGGCGTGGCGGGGCCGTCGCGCGACCTGATGATACGCGCGGCCGCGCCGAAAAATGCCACCGGGCGCGTGTATGGCGTCGTGTATTCGGGCCTCGACAGCGGCCTGGCCGTCGGCCCCCTGTTCTTTGGCGCGCTGATGGATGGCGACCATCCGGCCCTGCTGTTCGTCTTCATCGGCGTGTTCCAGGCGCTGGCGATTGCCACGGCCGTGGGCGTGGGCGGCAAAACCCGTGCCGCGGCGCTGCAAAAGGCATAGAATCGTTGCCATCTGCTACGAAAGGAATTCCCATGACCTTTGCCACCACCGACCTGTGCGACGACTATGCAGCCATGCTGGACGATGGCACCCTGGCCGTGCTGCCGCCCGTGTACCGCGCCTTTGGCCAGCGCGTGCGTTTCAGCGGCCCCGCCACCACCTTGCACGTGTTCGAAGACAACGCCCTCGTGCGCAGCACCCTGGAGACGCCGGGCCAGGGCCATGTGCTGGTGATCGATGGCGGCGGCAGCCTGCGCCGCGCGCTGGTGGGCGGCCAGCTGGGTGTGCTGGCCGAAAACAACGGCTGGGCCGGCATCGTCGTCGATGGCTGCATCCGTGACAGCGAGGAAATCAATGTCTGCCAGATCGGTGTGCGCGCCCTGGCCACGCATCCGCGCAAGAGCAACAAGACGGGCGCCGGCCAGCGCGACGTGCGTGTGCAGATCAGCGGCGTGGCCGTGCATCCGGGCGACTGGATCTATGCCGATGCGGACGGCATCCTGGTGGCGCGGCAGGAACTCGACTAAGGGCCTGTCCCACCAGGGCAGCGCCGCAGATACGCTTCCGTCTGCTGCGCATGCTTGCCACCGACTTCATGGCGCTCCCTGTTTTGCTGGCAACCCTGGTAGACGAGATACGCGGGTTTCTTGCCCAGCCGGGACAGGAAGTCGCCGCAGGCCAGCTCGGCGCCCAGCAGGTAAAGCCACGGCAGTAATTTAGTGCGCTGCACCGGCATCGCCCCGCAATGGACAATCGGCCGCCTGCGGCCCCATACGCAGCACCAGTTCGCCGCGCAATTGCGTCAATCCCGCGATGCGCGCATCGATTTCGCCCAGCTTGCGCGCCAGCGCCGCGCGCAGCAGGTCCGCCGTGGCGGGATCGCCGGCACTGGCTAGCAGCGGCATGTCGGCCTCGATTTCGGCCAGCGTAAAACCCAGCTGCTGCGCCGTGCGCAGGTAGCGCAGCCAGTCGGCCGCCTCGGGCGGGTAGTCGCGGTAGCCATTCGCGCCGCGCCGCGCGCGCAGCAAGCCCCGCTTTTCGTAAAAGCGCAGGGTATCGCGGCTCAAGCCCGTCGCCTGCGCCATCTCGCCGATCTGCATGGAATTCTTTCATAAAATGCTTGACCATGGAGTGTACTCCAAGCTCGATCATGGGTGCTTTCCATAACCAGGAGTTCCCATGTTGTCCATTTCCGCCTTCCGCCGCGTGGTGCGCGCCAGCGCCATTTATGATGTGCTCATGATTGCCCCGTTTACCACGCCGTGGACGTTTTTGCTGCTGCGCGAACACTTGAACGCGCTCAACGTGAGCCTGGGCGGCCTGCCGCTGCCCGTCTTCGGACCGTTTCATCTGCTCATCAGCAGCTTGTTTGGCAGCGTGGTGATGGTCTGGTCGGTGCTGCGCATGCTGGACCCGCAGCCGCGCTTCGGCCGCTACGACGCGGCGGCGCGCTACCTGTTTTCCATCTGGATGGCGTGGGCGCTGCTGGTGACGGGCCAACCCGTGCTGTGGCTGTTCCTCGTGCCGGAACTGGCCTGGGGCCTCGCGCAAAGCCTGCCATTGCGCCGCAGTGAAGACGCGCGGGGAGGGCGTGCGCGTGAATCGCTGTTGAGATGACGATAACGAAATGCAATAATGGCCGTGCTCGCAGTACAGCAATGACTGCAATGAACGACTATTAAGAGGATGATTATGCAGCAGGATGTCGCAGGAAAAAACATGGCGTTGCTCGATCCGGTGGTGGCGCCGCGCATCGCGGTGACGCGCCTGGTGACGGGCCTGCTGCAAGGCTTGCTGCTGTACTGGCTGTACAGCACGGCGCAAGACAAGGTCTGGCCCGCCACGGAAGCCTATCTGCTGGCGCCGCTGATGCTGATCAGCCTGCTGCTACCGATCCTGCTGGTGTCCAGCCTGGGCCACATGTCGGTCAAGCGCATCGGCCTGTGGATGGCGGGTGCGGCCGTCGTGATGGCCGTGCTGGCCTGGCATGACGTGGCGCGCGGCGCCGAGCACGTGATATGGGGCAACTACAAGCCGGGCGCGCCCCTGCGCGTCATTTCCGCCCAGCTGTTCGGTTTTTGCGTCGTGGGTTTTTATATCGCCCACGCGCTGGTGCTGGCCAGCGCCCAGGATGGCCAGCGCATCGCCCGTTATCCTACCTACTTTGAAATCGCCTGGAAGCTCGGTATCCAGCTGCTGTTTTCCCTGCTGTTCGTGCTGGGCCTGTGGCTGGTGCTGTGGCTGGGCGGACAATTGTTCCTGCTCATCAAACTGAGTTTCCTGAAAAAACTGCTGGGCCAGGCCTGGTTCGTGATTCCCGTCATCTGCTTCGCGTTTTCGTTTGCCATCCACATCACGGACGTGCGTCCGTCCATCGTGCGCGGCATCCGCACCTTGCTGCTGGTGCTGCTGTCGTGGCTGATGCCGATCGCCGCCGTGCTCGTCTCCGGTTTCCTGCTGACCTTGCCCTTCATCGGCTTCGAGCGCCTGTGGGCCACGCGCCATGCGGCGTCCGTGCTGCTGGGCATGGCCGGCGTGCTGGTGGTGCTGATCAATGCCGCCTTCCAGAATGGCGAAGTGGGCCATGGCGTGGCGCGCGGCATCCGCCTGGGCACGCGCCTGGCTTGCCTGCTGCTGCCATGGGTGGTGGGCATCGCCATCTATGCGCTGACCCTGCGCGTGATGTCGCATGGCTGGACGTCCGACCGCCTGATCGCTGCCGCCTGCCTGCTGGTCGCCACCTGCTACGCCGCCGGCTATGCCTGGGCGGCCAGCAAGTATGGCGACTGGCTGCACCTGATCGCCAACGTCAATGTGGCCACTGCCGGCGTCACCCTGCTGGTGCTGTTCGCCCTGTTCTCGCCCCTGGCCGACCCGGCCCGCATTTCCGTGGCCAGCCAGATGGCGCGCCTGGACAGCGGCAAGATCGGCGTGGACAAGTTCGATTTCGAATACCTGCGCTTCCAGGGCGCCCGCTATGGCCAGGCAGCCTTGCAGGAGTTGACGAAACGCACGACGGGGCCAGACGTGGCCATCGTGCGGGCCCGTGCCGAAGCCATGCTCAAGCGCCAGAACCGCCTCGACGAGACGGGGGCGCTGAGCGACGTGTCGATCAACCTGACCCTGCGCCCGGCCACGGCGAAGTTGCCGGAGAGTTTCCTGCGCCAGGACTGGACGCAAGTGAGCCCGGCCTGGCGCCTGCCCGCCTGTTTGAAACGGGCAGGGCCGCAGTGCGATGCCTACCTGCTCGATTTCGATGGCGATGGCAAGCAGGACGTGCTGCTGATCAGCAATGACCCGCGTGCCTCGTCGGTGTTGCTGGCGGAAAAGGACGACGGCAGCTGGATCGCGCGCGGGCAAATCCCCACGGATGCCCTGCGCTGCAAGCCCCTGCGCGAGAAACTGCAGGCGGGCGAGTTCCAGCTGGTGCCGCCGAAAGTGCGCGAACTGGAAGTCGACGGCCAGCGCGTGCCGATGACCTTATATACGCCAGAGGATGAGGTCAGCTGCCCCGATGAGACGGCGCCGGGGCCGTAAGTGGCAGTGAGAGGACTTGGCGCACCGGACCAAACCTCTTGCTGGCGCTGAAGGCAGTAAGTTCGTGCACTGAATCATTTTGACTGTGCGGTATCGGCCAGAAGCCGAAGTTGGCGGCTATTTGGGTAGGAGTCGTTCCGTCACGCGAGCCAATGAACACATCTTAATCCCTGCCAGGCGAACTGAAGTTGAAATGCTGAGTGATTGCTCCTCTTGAGCTTCAGGTGAAGTATTCCGCTAGCCGACGCGGTGAGGCCGTATTCCACCGATTGATAGCCTTCGATGGTACCGCGATTTTTTCTTCGTATTGCGCTGTGGGCCAGTCCTATCTGCTTGAACTGCCGTAGATCGTGGCTAACACGTCGTCGGCTACTAGCGCGAACAAAGCAGAATGGTCACCGTTTTTTCATGTCACACTATTTGTGCCTTATAACATAATAACGATGGGTTGAAATGTTTTTGCTCCAACCCAGCAAAAAAATGCCTCATAATAAATGAGGCGGTCTGCTACGCAATGTAGCAGGCCCGACATGGGGGGCGACATGGCAGAAGTGCTGAGAATACTGGTGGTCGACGACGTCGAAACAATGCGCAAGGTCACTGCTGGCCAACTGACCTCGCTCGGCTATGGGGCGGTGGAGCTCGCATCCGATGGAGCCGAAGCTTGGCGCATGATTGAGCGCAAGCGTTATGATTTGGTGATCTCCGACTGGAATATGCCAGCGTTGACCGGCATCGCCCTACTGCAGATGATACGCTCCAGTCCGCGCCATATGCACATGCCGTTCATTATGATCACCGCCGAGGCCGAGCGCAGCCGCATCGAAACGGCCATCAGCAGCGGTGTCAGCGACCTGCTGGTCAAACCCTACACGGCGGGCCGGCTGGCCACCAGCATCAAGCGCGCGATGGCGCACCAGGTTGCACCACCAGTGCCGGACACGAACATCGATGCGCCGCTCGTTGCTGTAATCGTAGACGATGTCGTCGTCGTGCCACCGGCTGTGGTTCATTTGCCACCGCCGCAACCGTTGCCGCCGACCTTGCTCCTGGTCGATGACACTGCCGACAACTTGTACGTGCTGGCCAATGTGTTCAAGGGCCGCTACCGCATCAAGGCAGCGCACAACGGCGAGAAAGCGTTGGCTCTGTGCTGCAGCGACACGCCACCCGACCTGGTGCTGTTGGACGTGATGATGCCTGGCATGGACGGGTTTGAAGTGGCGCGCCGCATGCGCCAGCATCCCGGCGCGGAAAACGTGCCCATAATCTTCGTCACAGCCCTGACCGACGACGCCGCGCGCCTGCAGGGCATGGAGTTGGGCGCGGTGGACTTCATTACCAAGCCAATCGACCCGGCCCAGCTCAAGCTGCGGGTCGACAACTTCATGCGCTACGTCGAGCTGCGCCGCCACCTGCAAGCCGATTACGACAACATGCTCGCCATCGCCCGCCTGCGCGATGACGTCGAGGCCATGACGCGGCACGACCTCAAGGGACCGCTGGCCGGCGCCATCGGCATAGTGCAGTCGCTGATCGACGCCGCCGACATGGACCGCCGACAGCTTGAGAATTTGCGGCTGGCCGAGCAGGCCATGCTGCAGGTGACCGACATGGTCAACCTGTCCACCGAGCTGTACAAGATCGAGACGGGAAAATACGTGCTCCATGCAGCGCCGCTGCCCATCAGCGACATGTTGCGGCGGGTGGTTGAGACGGCACGCGCCACTTACGCGGGTAAGCAGCTGGTGTTGGCGGTCGACACCGATTTCGATGTCGGCATCGACGCTCCGCTAGCGCTGGGCGATGCCATGCTGACCTATTCGCTGCTGAATAATCTGATCAAGAACGCCTGCGAGGCAGCGCCAGAGCGCACCCGTGTCATTGCCACGCTGTACGCCGGAAGCCCGTTGCGCATCGAGATAGTCAACAAGGGTGTGATCCCGGAACCGATACGCGAACGCTTCTTTGACAAGTTCGTCACCGACGGTAAGTCCGGCGGCACCGGCCTGGGCACTTATTCGGCACGCCTACTGGCGCGCGCGCAATACGGCGAGGTGGCCTTCGCCGTCGATGACGAGCTCCAGACCACCACCCTGATTGTCAGCCTGCCGTCGGTGCCGCCCCCGGCCTAAGGCGAATCGCGCGGCGGCCTTGCTTGTCAGGCTGGCTGCACCACGGCATCAAGCGCTTCCAGCGCAGCGTCGAAGTCGAAGCGTTCAATTGCCTGGCTGACTTTGCGCAGCTGTCGCGCCAGCGGGTGGCCGGCGGCTTGCGATTCCAATGTCTCCAGCACATCCAGCGCGGCGGTGTCGCTGTCGGCCAGCAGCTTGCGCAGCTGGGCAAGTGTGGCGGCCGCGTCCGGCGGCAGGGCGGGAGCCGCTGCGATGGCCCCGGCCCGGGTGTTCTCTGCCGCTGCAGTATAGTTGCCCAGTGCCGCCAAGCCGAGCAGCACCGGCGCCAGTTCGTTTTCGACCGCCGTCAGCAGCACAGCCAGTTCGGCTTCGGCTACACCAGCTTTGCATGCCAGTTCCAGTGCGGTAGCTGTCGCCGCCACGCCTTTGGCACCGACGTTGCCGGCGGTGCCGCGCAAGGTGTGGGCTACCCGCGCCGCCGCTGTGGGGTCATCGCTTTGCCGCGCAGCCTCAAATTCCCCCCGCAGTCTAGCGTGGCCGTCGCGGAAGCGCACCAGCATGCGCAGGTAAAGGTCCTGCCGGCCCATGCTGGTCGCCAGGCCGGCGCGCTGGTCGATACCGGGGAGTTGGGCAGGTAGGGCGTCGGCGGCCGTTTTGTCTTCGGCATCGGGCTGCTCCGCCGGGGGCGTTGCTACAGCCGGCTGCGCCGGGCGGATCCACTTGCTCATGGTGGCGAACATGGAGGCGACGTTCAGCGGCTTGGAGATGTGGTCGTTCATGCCGGCCGCCAGCGCCATTTCGCGGTCGCCGGCCATGGCGTTAGCGGTCATGGCGATGATCGGCAGCTGAGCGTAGCGGGGTTGGGCGCGCAGGCGGCGGGTGGCTTCGTAGCCATCCATCACCGGCATCTGGCAGTCCATCAGCACGCCGTCGAAGGCGGCGGTCCCGGCTTGGGTCAGCAGGTCCAGCGCCTGTTGCCCATCGCCTACGATGGTGAGCACGATGCCAGCGCTTTCAAGCAGCTCGCGCGCTAGCTCCTGGTTCATATCGTTGTCCTCGGCCAGCAGCAGGCGGGCGCCGGCCATGCGGGCCTGGTCGGCCGCGCTGCGGTCCTGTCGCTCTGCCTGGCGCGTTTCGGCCACCACGCCCTTGCCCAGTACCTCGCCGATTGCTTCGAGCAGCGTCGACGGGGTGACTGGCTTGGTCAGCACGGCTGGCAGCGCCACCTGCTGGAGCGCCGCCGCTTCCTGAGCGTCGTCCCGGCCGAAGGCAGTCACCATGATGACAGAAGGGATGTGAGTCACGGCGCCGCTCTGCATGCGCTGCAGCGTTTCGACGCCGTCCATGCCCGGCATGCGCCAGTCCAGTAGCACCAAGTCGTAGGGCAGGCTTTTGCGCTCAGCCTCGACCATGGTGCGCAGCGCGCTGTGGCCGCTGTCGGCGAGGTCCACCTCCAAGCCGAAACTGCGAGCCATTGTCGACAAGATTTCGCGCGCGCTGGCGTTGTCGTCGACCACCAGCACGCGCAGGCCGAGCAGCTCGTCGGCGTGGAACATGCGGCGCGGCTGCACCTCGGTCTGGCGTCCGAAACGGGCGCTGAAGTGGAAGGTCGAGCCCTCGCCCGGCATGCTCTCGACCCAGATCCGGCCATCCATCAGCTCCACCAGCTTCTTGGAGATGGCCAGACCTAGCCCGGTGCCTCCGTATTTGCGCGTGGTCGAGCTGTCTGCCTGGCTGAACGAGTGGAACATGCGTTCGCACTGCTCGGCCGTCATGCCGATACCGCTGTCGCGCACCCAGAAGTGAAGCTCGACTTGATCCCCGGCGTCGGCAGCCATCTCGATCCCGACCACGATCTCACCGCGTTCGGTGAACTTGGCGGCGTTGTTGCCGAGGTTGACCAATACCTGACCCAGCCTCAGCGAATCGCCTACCAATGCGGTCGGCAGGTCGGCCGAAGTGGCGAACAGTAGTTCCAGGCCTTTTTCCTCGGCCTTCAGGCCGATCATGCTGGCGAAATTCTCCAGCACGTCCTCCAGCCGGAACGGGGCCTGCTCTATGTTCATCTTGCCCGCTTCGATCTTGGAGAAGTCAAGAATGTCGTTGATGATGCCCAGCAGGTTCTCGGCCGAGCGGTGCACCTTCTCGATGTAGTTGCGCTGTTTTTTGTCGAGATCGGTGCGTAGCGCCAGATGGCTCATGCCGATAATTGCGTTCATCGGCGTACGGATCTCGTGGCTCATGTTGGCCAGGAAATCGCTCTTGGCGCGCGTAGCGTCCTCGGCGATCTCCTTGGCGCGCAGAACCTCGGCCTCCGCCAGCTTGCGGTCGCTGATGTCGCGCACCGAGGCGCACACGCAAACGCCGCGCTCGGCGATAGCCGGCAGCCGCGACAGGCCGATCTCGACCGAGAAGCGGCTGCCATCCTTGCGCATACCGTGCAGGTCGGCGCCTGTCATGCCCATCTGGCGTGCCGTGCCTTGCTCGATGAAACCATTGCGCGAGCCGACGTGGCGCCCGTGCGCCTCCGGCGGCACCAGCGTTTCGATCGGCAAGCCGGCCAACTCGCCGGCCTCGTAGCCGAACAGCTGGTCGAGCTGCGGGTTGGTCATCATGATCAGGCCGTGCACATCGATTACCAGCATGCCGTCCGGCGCAGCCTCGATGATGCCGCGATACCAGGCCTCGGTGGCTTTCAGCACCACCTGCTGCGCTTCGAGTTCGATCGCCATGGCCTGCACCGCGTGGCTGCGTGCCTTGATTTCCAGCGACATCGCCAGTTTGGGCAGCAGCTCGTCCATCAGCACCCGGCCCGATTCGCTGGGAGCGTCGAAGCCGGCCAGCTCCAGCACGCCCATCAGGCGCTCGCCGTGCAGCAGTGGCAGCACCTGCAGGTGGCGTGGGCGCGACCGCCCCAGTTGCGAGTGAATCTGCACGTAGTCGTCCGGCAGGGCGTCGAGCCGGAGCGGCTGGCGGTCCTGCGCGCACTGACCCAGCAGGCCACTGCCCAACGCCAGTTGCGGCGCCGGCGGATGGTCCGGATCGGCGGCGTAGCTGGCGGCAAGGCGCAATGCGGCGGCGTTTTCGTCAAGCAAGTAGAGCGCGCCCTGGCCAGCCTGCACCAGCGGCGCGAGTAGCGTCAACAGGCGCTGCGCGGCCTGGTCAAGGCTGGCCGCTTGCTGCAGTTCGGCCTGGATCGAGGCTTCCTGCGACTTGATCCAGCGCTGCATGTCGAGCTGGCGCGATTCGACCTGCAACTTGGCGATGGCGCGGGCCAGGTCGCCCGTTTCGTTCTGGTAGTCAGTATGCGGAATCACGCTGTCGAGCTGGCCGGCGGCCAGCGCATCGACCGCCTCGCGCAGGCGGTTGACCGGGCGCCGGATCGAGATGCTGATCCACCAGGCGCATAGCAGCGCCACCGCCAGGCCACCGATCAGCAGGGCGTAGGTGAGGGTGCTGCTGGTGAGGGCGAATTGGCGAATCTGGTAGATGGTGCTGCGGGCGTTGGAATCCTTGACGGCGGCGATCTCGGCCATCTGCCGGTCGGCGGTGCGCATCGCGTGCTGGAAGCGCTCGCTGTTGAGCAGGGCGTTGGCTTCGGCGTTGCGGTGCAGCCGCGCCAGTTCGATTGCCTCGTCGGCGATGCGCTCGGCGCGCGCCAGCATGCTTTCAAAGACGTTATGGCGTTGCTGGTTGTCGATGCGCAGCAGGGTGGCGCGGGCCTCGTCGACGGCAAAGTGTAGCTGCTCGCGCGTCTTGTCTAGCTGTTCGAGCGCCTTGTCGACGGCAACAGGGTCCGGGCCGTTGGCCACCTTGTGCAGCATTAGCTCAAAGCGGTTGAGCTGGATGCGGGCCTCCTTGACCTGTACGATGCCGATCATGCCCTCGCTGAGCAGGCGCTGCATGTCGCTACTCAACTGGTCTTGGGTGCGCAGGCTTTGCAACCCCAGCGCTAGGGCCAGCAGCAGCACTGCGCAAAAGCCGGCCGCAAGCTTCTGGCGCAGGCGCAGCCGTTCAAGATAAGCCAGGGGCGAACGCATGCCGGCGCTCACTGTGCAGGCAGGGTGTGTGCGATGGCGGCAGCCTGCTTGGCCATGTCCTGGTCGCTGTCGGCGTAGCGCGCGGCGATCTGCTGGAAGGCGGGCAGGTTGGCCAGGAAGGCGTCGCAGACGTCGGGATCGAAGTGCGAGCCGCGCCCCTCGGCGATGATTTGCACTGCCTTTTCATGCGGCATGCCTTCCTTGTAGACGCGACGACTGATCAGGGCGTCGTAGACGTCGGCCACCGCCATCAGCCGCGCCGAAATCGGGATGGCGTCGCCGGCCAGGCCTTCGGGGTAGCCGCTGCCGTCCCATTTTTCCTGGTGTGAGTAGGCGATCTCCTTGGCCAGGCGCAGGAAGTCGACGTCCATGCCCAGTTGTTGTTCGGCGTGGGCGATGGCGTCGCGCCCGAGCGTGGTGTGGGTCTTCATGATCTCGAATTCCTCGGGTTCGAAGCGGCCAGGCTTGAGCAAGATGCGGTCGGGGATGCCGATCTTGCCGATGTCGTGCAACGGCGCCGACTTGAACAAGAGCTTGATGGTGTCGGGGTCGAGGAAAGCGCGGAAGCGCGGATGCTCGCTCAGATGTTCGGCCAGCACCTTGACGTAGTGCTGGGTGCGGCGGATGTGGTTGCCGGTCTCGTTGTCACGCGTCTCGGCCAGCGAGGCCATGGCGTGGATCGTGACATCCTGGATCGCGCCCAGCTCGCGCGTGCGGCGCTGGACTTCCTGTTCCAGGTACTCGTTCTTGTCGCGCAGGAAGTCGGCCGCGTCTTTGACCTTGAGTTGGGTGCGTACGCGCGCCAGCACCACGGGCGGGCTGATCGGTTTGGTGATGTAATCGGCCGCGCCCAGCTCCAGACCGTGCGTCTCGTCCTCGCTGGAGGCCATAGCGGTCAAGAAGATGATGGGTATGTCGCGCGTGGCCGGGTCGCCCTGCAGTGCCTGCGCCACTTCGTGGCCGGTCATCCCAGGCATCATGATGTCAAGCAGGATGAGGTCGGGCGGCGGTGCATCGCGCGCGATGCGCAGTGCTTTCTCGCCGTTATTCGCTGCTTTGACCGTATAACTATCCTTGAGCAAGTTGGCCATCAACAGAAGATTATCCGGCGTGTCGTCCACGACAAGAATTACAGGCCTGACGGGACGGGTAGAAGATGGGTTCATGCCTAAATGCTCCAATCAGGTCTGCATTAATTTGTTGCCTAGACTATATCTGTGTCCTGTGCGCAAGTAAACTGCATATTAGTTTTGCTATGCGAATCGCTCCTGCTGCATACGCTGCCTTCTCTCGATCCCTGGGTATTGCATAGATTCCTCATCCCGGCATAGAGCCCTTGCGAGATCGCTAACCTCGTATTTTCAATCGAAAAGTCGAAAATGAAGATAGTGTAGTGAGGGTGCGTTTAGAGCGACTACCACCGACAAACTGAACTTCTGCTTTGGGGCCAGAGTGTGTGAAAACGCACCCCAATGTAAACGAGATTTTTTCTGAAGCGTTAATATCTCATTTGACGTAATCAGGAGAGCAGGATGAAGCGTTTTGTCGAGGGAACCGACCGCAGCCAGAGTGTTCTCTTTCCCGAGCATCTGAATGAACGCTCGGTGAGACCGAGAATATCGTACGCTGGCGGTGAACTGGTCATCAGCGAAAGGCAGTATTTTTGATCGCCTGAAGAGCGTCTGGCGAACTCGTGGCGGGTCACTGCGGCAGTTCGACTCGAACTCTTAAAGCGATAACGAGAGCGGCGAACAGCATCACCACGCCAGCAATCATGAAAACGCCTGTCACTCCACCCAACCCGAACATCATGCCACCCAATGCAGCGCCGGCAGCTATTGACGATTGCACCGCAGCGACGACCATGCCACCAGCTGTCTCCGCTTGATCAGGGACAGCACGGGCTACCCAGTTGGACCAGGCGACTGGTACGCCGCCGAACGCCAGGCCCCACAGAGCGACCAAAAGCATCAGGCCTGTTCCTTCGACTGGCAGTAAGATCATGCCGAACGCCGCCAGGCCCACCAGCGCAGGCATGAGCACTAAAGTAGCACGCAGGCTACGCTCCATTAGCCAGCCGGCCAGCAGCGTGCCAACGAAGTTGGCGACACCAAAACCCAGGAGCATCAGAGACAAACCGTTTACATCGATATGGGCAATGCTTTCAAGAGCGGGGCGAATATAGGTAAACAATGCATATTGCCCGGTATGGGCAAGTACGCAGCCCAACATCCCGATCCCAATCCCCGGGCGACGGAGCAATTGCAGTACCGATGTCGTGCGCATCATCGTGCGCGGCGCCATACGGGGCAGCGTGAACAATTGAAACAAAAGTGTCAGCCCTCCGACAGCCGCGGCTGCTATAAATGCACTGCGCCAGCCATATAGTCCCCCCAGGTAGCTGCCCAACGGTACGGAAACGACCGTCCCGATGGCGATGCCACTGAATATGATGGATAGCGCTCGCGGCACCAATTTTGCCGGCACCAGCCGCATGGCCACGGCTGCCGCCATGCTCCAAAAGCCGCCTAACGCGACGCCCAGAAGAATGCGCATCACCAACAATACTGTCAAGCTAGAGGACAACGCCACCAGCAAATTGGAGGCGATCATCAGCACTGTGAAAGCCAACAAGACGACACGCCGGTCAAAATGACGCGTGAGGCCTGGCACCGACAGCCCGGCGAACATGGCCACGACGGCCGTCACCGTCACTGCCTGACCAGCTAGTGCCTCCGATACACCAAGATCGAAGGCCATCGGGGTCAACAGACTGGCTGGCAGGTACTCCGCCGTCAGTAAACCGAAAACCCCCATTGCCAGTGAAAACACGGCCATCCATGCTGCTGCCGCTGGCTCTGAAACAGACACATCGTTCGCGTTGGGCGTTTGCTTGGTAGCAAAAACATCGTTGTTCATCTCTACAATCCCTAAAACAATCGGAGTCGAAAGTCTAGAGGTAAAATCCAGGATGATCTATGATGGTAACTCCTGATGTTTTGATCGAAACACCTAAAATGAGCAAGCAAAATCAAATTTCCCCATCATCTAATCTCATCAGCGAACTATTGACAGGTATGCGCCTGCGTGGAGTCCAGTACCGCCGTATTCAGACCGGCCCAGCGTTCGGCATAGGCTTTGAAGACAAGCCAGGCCACGCCTACTTCCACTTCCTGGCCGTTGGCACTGCCTTCATATGTACCGATGATGGTGAGTTGCACAAGCTGTCTGCCGGTAGCGCGGTGTTCATGCCTCACGGCAGGAGACATCAGCTTCTGTCGGATGCTGATATTGCATTTCAGGACATCGCAAAGTTCGATGCCGCGCCCCTCGGTGAATCCGTTAGCGGAGTCGACACATGTCCCAGTACGCACCCCATGCCCAGTGCGGTTATTTTTTACGGCTGCATGGAATTCGATCTCGGCGGGATGCAAGGGATCGGCAAGCTGATGCCAACCGTCATGGTGGCCGACACGCAAGCGCAAGGCTATCCTGGCTTACTGCCTGTTCTTGATTCCATGAAGCGTGAAATCTGCGCCGGCCGTATTGGCTTTGCAGGCATTCTGGCTCGCCTGGCGGAGGTCGCGGCAGCAATGATCGTGCGCGGCTGGATTGAATGCGGTTGTGAAAACGCTTCTGGTCTCCTCGCCGCATTGCGGGATCCGCGCCTTGCTCTTGCCATATTGGCGCTGCACCGCCAGCCTGGTCGTGAATGGACAGTTGCACAGTTGGCTGCGGAGTGTCATATCTCCCGCTCTGTCTTCGCGCGACGCTTTGAAACCACCATCGGCGTGCCGCCCCTGCGCTATGCCACGGAATTGAGAATGCGCCTTGCCACACAATTGCTCACTCACGAAAGAGTGTCCATCGACGTCGTCGCCCGACGCCTTGGCTATACATCTCAAGCCGCGTTCAGTCGTGCTTTCAAGCGCATCATCGGCAAGCCGCCGGGTGCCTGTCGGCAAATGCTTTGAGGAGAATAGCTGAGGGAAGCGCTGATCAATCCACTTTTTTCAGCGACATTGGCGCGCGAAGTGGCCGAACAGCACGTCGATCAAGCGCATTTCTCGACGATTTGACGCGATTGGTTCGCGCCTTTCTGTAATCAAGACGGACCACGGGATTCAGTGATCTTACAACGCCGGCCGGCCAATACAAGATTGGCATAGGCGAACAGGAAATATCATGTCCATTGCAAGAAAAGGAAGCCGCCGAATTATTGTCGATTCTTTACCATATCGATGGTCGGTCAGTCTGCCCACCTATACACAGGCCATGGGGGAAGCGAATCTGTCTTTCGCAGTGGAATCTGAAAGCGGTGGCCGAACCACCCTTCTGGTGAGAACAGATATCGCACGTCCGGATATTTGGCTGGGTAATTTCACGCGTGCTATCACGCCCTCAGTTGTGGAACACGCTATTCGACAGGCATTGATGAAGGGGTGGTATCCCGGCCAATGTGGAAGCGCCTTTGAAATGACAATTCGACTCGCTTGAGCCCACTGACAATCCGCCAGTTGCGTTGTGCGCCTGCGGTGGACGCTGAAGTCCGTTATCAATGTTGACAATGCCCTTCGGCACTGTCGACCGCAACCGGACAGAAACAGCGCTTTCCAAATGCTTGTCCGGGCGGGGCTGCCTGTATCGCCGCTGTAGCAGTCGTTCGACTGATACAGCATGTGCCTGTATGCGGCGCCTTGTGCCTTGTCCCTGCCGTGCCACGCTTTTAGACTGGGGCCTTCTCCACGCTGCGACTGCCTGCCATGACCGAACTCCTGCCCCTGATGAGCTATTGCTTTGTGATGTCCGCCACGCCGGGGCCGAACAACGTCATGCTGGCCACCACCGGCGCCAATTTCGGCTATCGCGGTGCGCTGCCGGTGATCCTCGGCATCCAGGCCGGCATCTTTGTGCAGACCATGCTCATGTGCGTGGGGCTGGGCAGCGTGTTCTTCGCGTATCCGATGGCGCAGCAGGTGTTGCGGATCGCGGGCGCGCTGTACCTGATGTTCCTGGCCTGGAAGCTTGCCGGCGCCTCGGTGGCGGGAGGCAGCACAGCGAAAGCCGTGTCGTTTGCGCAGGCCGCGCTGTTTCAGGCGCTCAACCCCAAGAGCTGGCTCAAGGCGGTCACCATGGCGTCGGTCTTCATGCCTGCGCAGGGCAATATGCTCGCCAACGCGCTGCTGGTGTCCGTGATCGGCACCGTGGTGGGCACGCCGTGCAACGCCATGTGGGCGCTGTTCGGCGTCTCGATTCGCAGCGTGTTGAAAGCGCCCCGCAACCAGCGTATCTTCAATCTCACGATGGGCGCCATCCTGCTGGTCCTCGCCATGACGTTTTTACGCTAGACTTCCACCCATGTTTGCCATCGACCGCTCCTCGCCCATCGCCCTGTTCAAGCAGATCGAGGCTGCATTGCGCCTGCAGATCGCGCAACGCGTCCTGCCTGGCGGCACTAGGCTGCCGTCGATCCGCCAGCTCGCCACGCAGCTCGCGGTCAGCACCAACACCGTGGTGGTGGCGTATGACAGGCTGGTGGCCGCAGGCGTCATCGATACGCACGGTACGACGGGCTTCTTCGTGTGCGCACTCACTGACGCCAGCCGCGCCATTCCCGACGAGGTGGCGCTGGAAGCGGGCCAGGAGCAGGAACCGGTCTGGCTGAGCCAGCAAGTCAATGACCAGCGGCCGGGCGTGCTGCTGGCCAGCAGCGGCGCCTTGCCGCCCACCTGGCTGCAGGACGCGCTGCCGGCGGCCGCCGTGCAGCGTGGCCTGGCGCGCAGCGTGGCCGGCATGGCCTCGCGCTGTCCGCCGCAAGGGCTGGCCGAACTGCGCGAGCAGATCGCGCTGCTGTTGCGCGGCATCGGCATCGCCGCGGACGCCAGCCACATCCTCACTACGTTCGGCGCCACCCATGCCATCGATCTGATCTGCCGCACGTTTCTGCAGCCCGGCGATACGGTGCTGGTGGAAGACCCCGGATACTTCCTGATGTTCGGCAGGCTGCGCCAGGACGGCGTGCGCCTGGTGCCCATCAAGCGCCGCCCCGATGGCCTCGACCTGGACGAACTGGAAGCGGCTTGCCGCGCGCACCGTCCGCGTCTGCTGTTCATGCAGACGGCCTTGCACAATCCCACCGGGTGGAGCAGCAGCGCCGCCAACCTGCACAAGGTGCTGATCATGGCGCAGCAGTACGGCTTCCTGATCGCCGAAGACGACGTGCACGGCCATTTCCAGCCGGGCCACAGCACGCGGCTGGCGTCGCTGTCCGGACTTGATGGCGTGATCTATTATTCGAGCCTGTGCAAGGCGCTGAGCCCGGCCCTGCGCATGGGCTACCTGGCCGCGGCGCCCAACCTGCTCAAGCTGCTGATGCGCACCAAGATCCATTCCATCATGACCTTGCCTGCGCTGAACGAATACGTGCTGCTGGAAGTGCTCAAGGCAGGCAATCTGCGCAAGCACCTGGAACGGCTGCAACGCAAGATCATGGTGGCGCGCAACGCCAGCACGCGGCAACTGAGCGCGGCCGGCGTGCTGTTCGAGCAGCCCGGCGACGCAGGCATTTTCCTGTGGGGCAGCATGCCCGAAGGGCTGGACGTGGACTTGCTGGTGCAGGACGCCTACCGCAACAAGATCCTGCTGATGCGCGGCGCCGCGTTTTCGGCCAACGACACGCCCGACCAGCACATCCGCTTCAACGTCGCCTTCAGCCAGCATCCGCGCGTGAGCGCCTACCTTGAAGAACGCCTGCGCGCGGTGGCTGGCGCGCGCTCCAGCCTGGCCCGCGCCTTTCTTTAGTTTTTATTGGTATTCTGGAGGTACGATTTTTTCGTCAACGTGTGAGCAAGGAAGCGCCATGCACAAACAGATCATCCTCAACCTGCCCGTCAAGGACCTGGATAAATCCAAGGCCTTCTTTTCCGCCCTTGGCTTTACCTTCGATCCCCGCTTCAGCGGCGAGAACGCGGCGTTCATGAACATCGTCGATGGCAGCATCCAGGCCATGCTGACGACGGAAGCCTTCTTCCAGTCACTGATCGGCAAGCCGGTGGCGAATGCGAAGGAGGCCAATGAAGTCGTCATTTGCCTCAGTTGCGAAAGCCGGGAAGAGGTGGACGGCCTGATCGCCAGGGCAGCTGCCGCCGGTGGCCGCATACCGCATCCGCCCGAAGACCATGGCTTCATGTATGACCAGGGCTTCGAGGATATCGATGGCCACCTGTGGAACCTGGTCTGGACGGCGCCGGAAGCCTGACGATTGAGGCTAACCGGCCGTATCAGTTCTTCGTGCGCACCTGGCGCACGTGGTTTTCCAGTTCGCTGAACGATGGGCGTTCCGTGGCGGAAATGACCTTGCGGCCGAATTCCACGGCCAGCGCCGGCGCATAGCCGTTCAGGCTGGCCAGCAGGGTCACTTTCACGCACTGGTACATCTTCGCCGTTTCATGGTGCTTGCGGCGCAGCAAGCTGGCCAGCGGCGCGATGAAACCGTAGGCCAGCAGGATGCCGATGAAGGTGCCCACCAGCGCCTGCGCGATCAGCACGCCCAGCTCGGCCGGCGGCAAGCCGACGGAAGCCATCGTGTGCACCACGCCCATGACGGCGGCCACGATGCCGAAGGCGGGCATGGCGTCGGCCAGCTGCGAAATCGTCTGGATCGGCATTTCCGCATCTTCATGGTGCGTCTCGATCTCGTTATCCATCAGATTTTCGATCTGGTAGGCGTCCATATTGCCCGACACCATCAGGCGCAGGTAATCGGTGATGAATTCCAGGATGTGCTCGTCACCGAGCGTGTACGGGTATTTCACGAAGATGGCGCTGCGGTAGGGGTCGTCGATATCGTCCTCGACCGACATCAAGCCTTCCTTGCGGATCTTGCTGAGGATTTCATACATCAGGCCCATCAGCTCCATATAGCGCGCTTTCGTGTATTGCGAGCCGTGGAACAGGGTGGGCAGGGCGGCGAACGTGGCGCGGATGGCCTTGGCGTCATTGCCGACAAAGAAGGTGCCCAGCGCGGCGCCGCCGATCATCAGCAGTTCCAGCGGCTGGAACAGGGCGCCCAAATGCCCCCCCTGCATGGCGAAGCCGCCAAAGACGGAAAACAGCACGACGAGAAATCCGAGTATGACTAGCAAAACCTACTCCTTCATAATATTGCCATATCGCAATATTGTAGTTTAACCTGATTTGGCCGCTGTGGCCGCTTCCGGCTGCAACTGCTCGATGAGAAAATTGATAAAAGCGCGCACTTTGGCGGGCAGCTGGTGGCGGCTCGGGTAGTAGGCGTACAGGTCGGCCGGCGCCAGCGCGTAATCAGCCAACACCACACGCAGGCGGCCGCTGTCGAGGTAGCGCGTCAGGTCCCATTCCGAGCGCAGCAGGATGCCGTGCCCGTCCAGCGCCCAGCCCAGCACCACGTCGCCATCATTGCTGGCCACCGTGCCGCGCACCTTCACCGTGTGGGTGGCGCGGCCCCGGCTCAAACGCCAGATGCCGTAGGCGTCGTCATTCTGCCGATGCACGATGCAGCGGTGCTGCGCCAGCTCGTCCGGCGTCTGCGGCGTGCCGTGCGCCTGCAGGTAGGCGGGCGAGGCGCACAGGAAGCGCCGGTTCGACATGATGCGCCGCGCCGACAGCCGCGTGTCGGGCAGGTCGCCGAAGCGGATGCCCAGGTCGTACGCCTGCTCGACCAGGTTGATGGGGCTGTCCGTCAGTTGCAGCTGCACTTCCAGCTGCGGGTGGTGCAGGGCGAATTGCGACAGCAGGGGCGCGATCACCGTGCGCCCGAAACCCAGGGTGGCGTTGACGCGCAGCAATCCGCGCGGCTGCGCGCTGCCGCTGGCCAGGGACTCTTCCATGGCGCGGATATCGTCGAGGATCTGCCGTGCCTGCTGCAGATAACTTTCGCCATCGCCCGTCAGGCTGATGCGCCGCGTGCTGCGATTGAGCAAACGCACGCCCAGGCGCTGTTCCATCAGTTGCAATCGCTTGCTGACGGCGGGCGGCGTGATGTCCAGCTCGCGCGCCGTGGCCGACAGGCTGCCCAGCTTGGCCAGCAGCACAAAGAAGGCCATTTCCGTGGTGGCGTCGCTTTTCATTATTAACTTCAAGTGAAGAATGGTTTAAATTGCTATCGATTATACGACTGCGTATCGCGATTAAGCTGGCGTCACCATTCAAGCACAGGAGACCCGCATGAAAATCGTTGAAATCCGCGAAAAGACCATCCCCATCTCTTCCCCCATCCGCAACGCCTACATCGACTTTACCAAGATGACCCTGAGCCTGGTGGCCGTCGTCACCGACGTGATCCGCGACGGCAAGCCCGTCGTCGGCTACGGCTTCAATTCGAATGGCCGCTACGGCCAGGGCATGCTGATGCGCGAGCGCTTCATCCCGCGCATCCTCGACGCCGATCCGGCCAGCCTCGTGACGGATGACGGCGCCAACCTCGATCCGCACAAGGTGTGGGACTGCATGTACACGAATGAAAAGCCGGGCGGCCACGGCGAGCGCTCGGTGGCCATCGGCACCATCGACATGGCCATCTGGGATGCCGTGGCGAAGATCGAGAACAAGCCGCTGTTCCAGCTGCTGGCCGAACGCCATGGCACGGGCGTGCCGGACAAACAGGTGTTCGTGTATGCGGCCGGCGGCTATTACTATCCGGGCCAGAGCTTGAGTGCCTTGCAGGACGAGATGCGCAGCTATATCGACCGCGGCTACACGGTGGTCAAGAAAAAGATCGGCGGCGCTTCGCTGGACGAGGATTTGCGCCGCATCGACGCCATCATGGAAGTGCTGCAGGATGGGCAAAAGCTGTGCGTGGATGCCAACGGCCGCTTCGACCTGGACACGTCGATCGCCTACGCCAAGGCGCTGCGCCAGTACGACCTGTTCTGGTATGAAGAGGCGGGCGACCCGCTCGACTTCGAGCTGCAAGCGACCTTGCGCAGCTATTACGACAAGCCGATGGCGACGGGCGAAAACCTGTTTTCCATGCAGGATGCGCGCAACCTGATCCGCTATGGCGGCATGCGCGCCGACCGCGACTGGCTGCAGTTCGACTGCGCCCTCAGTTACGGCCTGGTGGAATATCTGCGCACCCTGGACATGCTGCAGCAGCACGGCTGGTCGCGCAGCCGCTGCATCCCGCACGGCGGCCACCAGATGTCGCTGAATATCGCGGCAGGGCTGGGCCTGGGCGGCAATGAATCGTACCCGGATTTATTCCAGCCGTTCGGCGGCTTCCCCGACGGCGTGCGCGTCGAAAACGGCCACATCACCATGCCGGACCTGGTCGGCATCGGCTTCGAGGGCAAGGCGAACCTGTATGCGGAAATGCGCGCGTTGAGCGGACAGTAAGCTCAGGCTGGCGCCTGGCGTTTAATCTGCGCGGCGGGGCTGGTTTTCTCCCAGCGGAACAGCCACATGATGGCAAGCTTGGTCGCAGCGCTGACGCTGGCCAGCAGCAGCAAGGGCCAGCCTGTCGACAGTCCCATGACGCAGGCAAAGAAGATGGTGCTGACATCCATCGCCAGGATGAACTGGCTCATCTTTAACGACACGGCGCCCGTCCTGCCCGAGCGCCAGATCAGGCCGATCTGGTGCGCATAGCCTTGCGCCAGCAGCACGGTGACGGCGACGATCAGGCTTTGCGAGATCACACGCTTTTCATCCGTGAAGGTGGGACCGAAGGCCAGGCCCGCCACGCCCGCGCACAGCAGCAGCGCGCAGGCCAGCAGCGCATTGCGCGATGCCCGGCTGCGCCGGTCGCGGTAAATCTCGAACAGGATGGTCAGCGCGATCAAGGACGCGATCAGGCGCGGCCAGACGATGTAGTGGTTGAATGGCGTGATCGAATAGCCGTACACAAAAAACGCGCAATACGCGAGGAAGCTGACGGTGAACTGGTTGATGGACAAAATGTCCGTCGTCTTGCCGGCGCCGATGCCGGCATCGCGCTTGCGCTGCCAGATTTTTTGCAGCTGCGACCACAGGCCAAACAGGCTGACGACAATGAAAAGGGAATTGAGGCTGCCGGCGAGGGCGTAGAGGGAAGGGGACTGCAAGGTATCTCCTGGAATGGCCAAGGCAGCGCTGCCGTGACAGAGCGCCTTGTCTATACATTTTATCTGGATAGCATGCTCTCATGAAACAAATTGGCAGGCAAGCAATGCTGTTGCAGCCTGTTGCATCGAAACCTGTCTGAACTCACCTGTTCCTGAGCTTGCCCTTATAATCAGGGCATGACTTTCTTATCACATCGTGCCCGCTCCGTGCTGGGCACCTTCGGCAAAATGGCCGTTTCCCTGATTCTCCTGTTGACTGCACTGTGGGGCGCGCTGGCGCTGTGGTACCAGCTGTCCGGCGGCACGGCCGCGCAAGGCATCGGCGCGCTGCTGTGGGGTGCGCTGGGCGTGGCCAGCATCGCGCTGTGGTGGATGCGCGGCGACGCGCGCGTGCTGCTGCCGTATGCGGCAGGTTTCCTCCTGCTGCTCGTGTGGTGGAGTTTCATCACGCCGAAACAGCAGCGCGTGTGGGCCGACGACGTGGCGCGCAACGTCACCGGCAAGGTGGCAGGCAATCTCGTCACCCTGGACAATGTGCGCAATTTCGACTGGCGCAGCGATGACGACTACACGGTCAAGTGGGAGCAGCGCAGCTACGACCTCGACGAACTGCGCACGGTGGACACGGCGCTGTCGTACTGGACGGGCCCCTATATCGCGCATACCCTGATCTCGTTCGGCTTTGCCGACGGGCGCTTTCTGACGTTTTCCATCGAGATCCGCAAGGAGAAGGGCGAGAGCTTTTCCGCCATCGGCGGTTTCTTCAAGCATTTCGAGATGAGCCTGATCGCCGCCGACGAGCGCGACATCCTGCGCGTGCGCACGAATGCGCGCGGCGAGGACATGCATCTGTACCGCGTCATGATGCCGAAAGCTGCCATGCGCTCGCTGTTCCTCGCCTACCTGGACGAGGCGCAAGCACTGAAGAACCAGCCGCGGTTCTACAACACCCTGACGGCCAACTGCACCACCATCGTCTTCGAGATGGTGCGCCGCATCGTGCCGGGCCTGCCGCTCGACTACCGGCTGATGGCTTCCGGCTACCTGGACCGCTATCTGTTCGACGTCAAGGGCCTGGTGCCCGGCCTGAGCTTCCAGCAGCTGCGCGATGGCGGCCACGTCACGGCGCGCGCGCGGGCGGCCAACGACGATCCTGATTTTTCGCACGCCATCCGCCGCGCCATGCCCGGCTATGACGAAGCGGGCTTTCCGAAGCTGCAAATGCCACGCCAGTAGCCGTCTGCCTTATACTGTCGCCATATCCGACCGGCCGCACATTGCGGCCGGTCTCACTTTACGAATAAAGAAGGCCCGTTATGCCATTTTCCTCACTGGGTCTGATTCCCGCCCTGGTCCGTGCCGTCGACAAGGCCGGCTATGCCGCGCCGACGGCCATCCAGGCAGCCGCCATTCCCGCCATCCTGTGCGGCAGCGACGTGCTGGGCGCAGCCCAGACGGGGTCCGGCAAGACGGCCGCCTACGCGCTGCCGCTGCTGCAGGCGCTGATGGCGCCCGTTTCCGGCCCGCGCCAGGTGC
>NZ_JABXFH010000036.1:0-62544 GCF_013372745.1 Janthinobacterium sp. BJB401
AACCTATGTCGCCCACCTTCCTCTTCTTGGCGAAGGCTTTGACCAGGCAAACCGTTTAGTCTGCCTTGGCATCCTGTTTGGCTGGGGGCATTTGTTGCCTCGTCTGCCAGCCCTTCTCGACTATCACAACCCGCGACGCGACGGTATGCTGGAACGCTTGCTCGCTTTCTACCTATCTGAGCGCGGCACGCCGCCGGACGAATGCACCCGCCACCGGCCTTACTTCAAGACGCTGAAGATTTTCGCGGCACCCAAGGAAAAGCGCAGCGAATTGATGGCCGGATATCTGGACGACTGGTACCACGCCAGCCGTCGCGAACCCTATTACGACAGCCATACCCGAGGCACAAGCTTCATGGGATACTGGTCCTGGGAGGCAGCCGCCATCACTTACCTGCTCGATATCGACGACCGCAGCTACCGCGACGCGCAATTCTATCCAGGGGATCTGGTGGATTTCGCCAGAACTCAGCGGAGCAATCCAAACGGCTCAAGCGCACCGGCGCAGGCAGACGGGTAACTGCGCAGCGGCATCGAGCAAGTCAACCAGGCCATCGTCCAGATGGACCAGGTGACCCAGCAGAACGCGGCCCTGGTGGAAGAAGCGGCCGCGGCCGACGACGCCCTGCAGGAGCAGGCGCAGGAGCTGAACCAGGTGGTGGGCGTGTTCAAGCTGTAAGTGCAGTCCGGGTGCTAAGATGGGGCAGAATCCACCGCCCAGGAGAAACCATGCACGACGACTATGTTTTGATTGCCCGGCTGATGATCCCCACAGATGCGCACGTCATCCGCGGCTGCCTGGCAGCGGCCGGCATCGACGTGCTGCTGACGGACGACCAGCACATGCAGGCCGACATGCTGCTGGCAGCCGCCATCGGCGGCGCTCGCGTGATGGTGCGCGAACACGACGTGGCGCGCGCGAATGAAATCCTCGCCGCCTTCGAGCGGGGCGACCTGGCGCTGGCGGACGATGCCGACGTGGGCGCGCCCGTCGCCGATTAATTTACGAGTAGATTTACGAGTAAAAACAGCGCCCGCACGCCTGGCGGTAACTCTCATTGCCGCCAATACTGATCTGCTCGCCTTCCTTGATGCGACGGCCCTGCTCGTCCACGCGGATGTTCATCGTGGCTTTCTTGCCGCAAGTGCAAATATTCTTCAATTCTTCGATATCGTCGGCCAGCGCCAGCAGATAGGCCGAGCCGGGGAACGGTTCGCCCTTGAAATCCGTGCGCAAGCCGTAGCAGATGACGGGCACGCCCTTCACTTGCGCCAGCTGGTGCAGCTGCTGCACCTGGGCCGTGCTTAGAAATTGCGCTTCGTCCACCAGCAAACAGGCCACTTGCGGAATGTCATTGAGGAAATTCGTGTCGGCATGGAAGATATCGACCTGGCGCTGCGGCCCCAGGCGCGACGTTACTCTGCCCACGCCGTAGCGGCTGTCGATGGCGGCCGTGTACAGGCGTACCTGCTGGCCCTGCTCTTCATAGTTGTGCGCGACCTGCAACAAGGCCGTCGACTTGCCCGCGTTCATCGCGGAATACCGGAAATAAAGTTTTGCCACTGCCGCCTGCCCTGTTCGTCTGGTTTTTCAGGATACTGTTCAGTACCTTTTCGAGGCGTGATTATAAATCGCAATGGCGGGCTTGCGGCAGCTTAATAGTCGTGCCATTGGCGCGGCAAGCGGGCTAAAAACGGCGCATACTCGCATCGCGAACCTTGCAGCCGATATGCGAACGGCGCATATGCAAGCATATAAACATTCGTTCGCCGCACTCGTCCACCCGCCTACACTGCGCGGCACGGAAGGCGGCTCGGGACACAATCCGGAGCCGTTGTTTCTCTGACAGGAGCCACCATGAATGATCGAATGCCATCCCCACCCCAGCCGCCAGCGCTATACAAGCTGATCGGCAATACCCCGCTGGTCGAAGTGACCAGGCTCGACACGGGCCTATGCCAGCTGTTCCTGAAACTGGAATCACAAAATCCCGGCGGTTCCATCAAGGACCGCATCGGCCTGTCCATCATCGAAGCGGCCGAAGCCGACGGCAGCTTGCAGCCGGGCGGCACCATCGTCGAGGCGACGGCCGGCAATACCGGCATCGGCCTGGCCCTGGTCGGCCGCATCAAGGGCTACCGCGTCATTTTAGTGGTGCCCGACAAGATGTCGACGGAAAAAGTGCTGCACCTGAAAGCCCTGGGCGCCGAAGTGCACACCACGCGCTCGGACGTGGGCAAGGGCCATCCCGAGTACTACCAGGATTACGCGGCGCGCCTGGCGCGCGAACTGCCGGGTGCCTTCTTTGCCGACCAGTTCAACAATCCCGCCAACCCGCTGGCCCACGAAACGACGACGGCGCCCGAAATCTGGGAGCAGAGCGGCCATGACGTGGACGCCATCGTCGTCGGCGTCGGCTCGTCCGGCACCCTGACGGGCCTGACGCGCTACTTCCGCAAGGCGCAGCCGAAGCTGGAATTCGTGCTGGCCGACCCGCAAGGCTCCATCCTCACCGAATATATCGAGTCCGGCAAAGTGTCGGACACGAGCGGCTCGTGGGCCGTCGAAGGCATCGGCGAAGATTTTATCCCGTCGATCGCCGACATGGAAAGCGTCACGAAAGCCTACACCATCACGGACCAGGAAAGTTTTGATTCCGCGCGCGCCCTCTTGCTTGCCGAAGGCATTTTAGGTGGCTCGTCCACCGGCACCCTGCTGGCGGCCGCCCTCAAATACTGCCGCGCACAGACGACGCCAAAGCGCGTCGTCACGTTTGTCTGCGACACGGGCACGCGCTATCTATCCAAAGTCTACAACGACGGCTGGATGCGCGACCAGGGCCTGTTGCAACGGGCCGTGTCGGGCGACTTGCGCGACCTGATCGGACGCCGCTATGACGAGGGCGACGTCGTCAGCGTGGCGCCTGGCGACACCCTGCTCACGGCCTTCAACCGCATGCGCTCGAGCGACCTGGCCCAGTTGCCCGTCATCGACGGCGGCCAGCTGGTCGGCATTCTTGACGAATCGGACTTGCTGCTGCATGTCTCGGGCGACGCCGCGCATTTCGCCGGTCTGGTGGGCGCCACCATGACGACGCAGATCGAAACCCTGGCGCCGTCCAGCGGCTTGTCCGCCCTGCGCGCCACCCTGGACCGGGGCTTGACGGCCGTCGTCGCCGACGATGCCGCCTTCTACGGCCTGATCACCCGCTTCGACCTTCTCAACCACTTACGCAGGACACTATCTTGAGCCAGGAAACCACCCGCAAGAGCCATCTCGCCACGCGTGTCATCCACGCCGGCCAGTCGCCCGACCCGTCGACGGGCGCCATCATGCCGCCCATTTACGCCACCTCCACCTTCGTGCAGGACAGCCCCGGCGTGCACAAGGGCCTCGACTATGGCCGCTCGCACAATCCCACGCGCTGGGCGCTCGAACGCTGCGTGGCCGACCTGGAAGGCGGTAGCGCGGCGTTCGCGTTTGCCTCGGGCCTGGCCGCCATCTCGTCCGTGCTGGAATTGCTCGATGCGGGCAGCCACATCGTCGCCGGCGACGACATGTACGGCGGCACCTACCGCTTATTCGAGCGCGTGCGCCGCCGCTCGTCCGGCCACGCATTCACGTATGTGGATTTGACCAATCCCGAGAATCTGCTGGCCGCGCTGCGCCCCGAAACGAAAATGGTGTGGGTGGAAACGCCCACCAACCCCATGCTGAAACTGGCGGACTTGCGCGCGATCGCCGACATCTGCCGCGCACGGGGCATCATCGCCGTGGCCGACAATACCTTCGCCAGCCCGCTGGTGCAGCGCCCACTCGAACATGGTTTCGACATCGTCGTGCACTCGACCACCAAGTATCTGAACGGCCACTCGGACATCATCGGCGGCATCGCCATCGTGGGTGCGGAAGAACGCCAGGCCGAATGGCGCGAGCAGCTGGGCTTTTTGCAAAACTCGGTGGGCGCGATTGCCGGGCCGTTCGACAGCTTTTTAGCCTTGCGCGGCGTGAAAACCCTGGCCATCCGCATGCAGCGCCATTGCGAAAGCGCCCTGGCGCTGGCGCAGTGGCTGGAGCAGCAAAAGGAAGTAAAAAAAGTCTTCTATCCTGGCCTGGCCTCGCACCCGCAGCACGCACTGGCACGGCGCCAGATGGATGGTTTCGGCGGCATCATCTCGATCGACCTCGATACGGATCTGGCAGGTGCGCGCCGCTTCCTGGAACGCTGCGAAGTATTCGCCCTGGCCGAAAGCCTGGGCGGCGTGGAAAGCCTGATCGAGCATCCGGCCCTGATGACGCATGCCAGTATTCCCGCCGAGCAGCGGGCAAAGCTGGGGATCGGCGATGGCTTGATCCGGCTGTCCGTGGGGATCGAGGATGTCGAAGACCTGCGGCATGACTTGCGCACGGCGCTTGATGCGATTTGAGGAGGTGATTTGTCGGATTACGCTGCGCTAATCCGACCTACGGTATGCCGAGGGCGGTAGGTCGGATTAGCCCGCAAGGGCGTAATCCGACACACCACAAACCTCACTCCCCCGGCCGGTACCTGCGCTCCAGGTGCTTTGCCACATCCTCGGGATAAAACAGCACGTCCTTGAATTCACCGCGCGCATACATGGCCGCCTGGTCCTTGAAGTGGGGCGACTTCGGGTCGCCGCTTTGGCCGCCGGCGAGGATGCTTTTGGCTTTGATGCGCGGACCGAATTCCACGGCTGCGACAAAGCTGTTGCCACGCTCACCGTAAATCCTGCGCGTCGTGCTCTTGCTGCTCTGTCCATACGCGGCCAGCGCGCCCCAGTTGCCCGACGCGTAAGGCACGGGCAAGCTGGCTTGCGCATCGTCAAACGGCTGCACCACGTCGCCCGTCAGGCGCTGGAAGCGGTTGATCTCGCCCCACGGCGTTTGCCAGTTGCCGAAATCGCGCTGCAATTTGTCCGCCGCCGTCGCCAGGGCAGCCAGCCGTTGGTCCGCCGTGACCTTGTCTGTTGCCATGAAGTCCACCACGGGTACGCCCTGTTCGCGCGCCTGTTTCCCTGTCAGTTCGGCCAGCTCCTGGCCCCAGAACACGGCCAGCGAGGTGGCGGTGGACGTCAGCGCATAGCGCCAGTCCCAGGTTCGCAGCAAGGCCACCTTGTCGGCCAGCGCCAGCTTTTGCGCAGCGTTCTCCGGCAGTGCATCGTATGCGGAAAACAGCGGCGGCAACAGCGCTTCGAACGCCGTCAATTCGCTGTCATACGAGGCGGCGATCAGGCTGTCGAGAGTAAAGCCTGTTTTATTTTGAAAGACCTTGACGGCATGCAGGCCGCGCGCGTTTTCGCCGTACACGGACATGTAGGCGGGGTAATCGCCCTGGCGCGGGCTGTCGGCGCCGGCCGCCGAATACGGCCAGTTGTTGGTGTTCTGTATCCAGCCATTCTTCGGATTGAACAGGGTGATGGTCTGCGCCACCGTGTGCAGCCCTTTCCATTCCGTGGCCGGGTCGCTGCCGTCGACGGGCTGCTTCCAGTTGAAACGCGGGTCGCGCACGGGGATGAAATTGCCGTGAAAGTAGGCGATATTGCCGTCCGCATCCGCGTACACGGTATTGTTCGACGAATTCGTGCGCAGTTCCATGGTCTTGTAAAACGCCGCGTAATCGCGCGCCTTGGTGCGCGTGTACGATTGCGTCAACGCCTTCAACGGTTCGTTCATCAGGCGCACAGCCACCCATTTACCATCCAGCGCGCGCACGACGGGGCCGTGATGGCTGTAATAGACGGTGATGGTTTTCGAGCCCATGCCGCCATCGGCCAGTTTGTAGGGCAAGATCATCGGCACGGCTTTCAAGGGGCGCAGGCCGCCGTCATAGCGGTAGAACCAGGCGCCGTCCTTGTCGACGATGCTTTCCAGGTATTCGTCGATGACGTCGCCGCCGCCAGAAGTATGCATCCAGCCCAGGCGCTCGTTGAAACCTTGGTAGACGAAAAACTGGCCCCAGGTGACGGCGCCATACGCGTTCAAGCCTTCGCCGCTGGTCATCTGTACTTCGGGACGGAAGTAAAAGGACGTGTGCGGATTGATCATCAAGAGCGCATGGCCGTTTTTCGTGATGGCGGGCGCGATGGCAAAGCCGTTCGAGCCACTCGGTTCAGGTTCCAATCCAGTCTCCACGCTGGCCAGCGCCACGGCGGCCGGCCTGGCCTGCTGGCCATAAAACGCTTCGAGCTGCGCCAGGTTGATCGATTCGATATCGCCACCGATGCTGCCCTCGCTGAAGCTCAGGGCCATCCACGGCTCGAAATGCGCGATCAGTTTTGGTTTGACGTGCGGATGCGTGGCCAGGTAAAAATTGAGGCCATCGGCAAACGCATCCATCAACTTGCGCAGCCACGGCGAGCTGGCGCGGTACTGCGCCTGCAGCGCAAGCGGGTCGATGAAGAGCTTCATGCGCAGGTCGCGGTACAGCTCCCGTTCGCCCTCCACCTCCGCCAGCCGCCCCATGGCGTTGATGTAATTGAGTTCCACGCGCGGGAAATCGTCTTCGGCCTGCGCATACATCAGGCCAAAGACGGCATCGGCATCCGTCTTGCCCGTCACGTGGGGCACGCCCCAGGTATCGCGCGCGATGCTGACATTAGTCGCCTGCGCCTGCCAGCGGGCCATGTCCGTGACAGAAACGGCGGGCGCGGCCAGCACCGGGGGAACGGCAACGGCGCCGCAGGCGATGGCGGCGAACAGGGCACGGCGAGCTGGCATGCACTACTCCACTAATCAGGATGCGTCGATGAGGGTTGCAATCCGCTGGTTGAGTTCCACGTTTTCCGCCTGCAACTGCGCCACCCGCTGTTTCAGGCTGGCGATCTCGCCGCGCAGGCGCTCCGCTTCGGATGGCGCCTGGGCCGCGTTGTCCGCCCACGGCTCGTTGCCCGTTTCCGGCGTGTCCTGCGACACGTGGGGTGCCTTCGGCTCGCGCGGCGTGCGCGTGGCGGCGCGCTGTTCGCGGATTTCCTTGGCCGCCTGGCGCAGCAATTTTTTGCCACCGGCGACGGCCGCCACCTGCTCTTCCGGCGGCAAGGACGCCACGGTGGCCGCCGCGCTGATGGAGATCGTGCCCGAACGGACGGCTTGCACCAGTTCCGGCGACGCCGCTTTCTGGATTTTCTCGATCTGGCTGATCTGGTTGCTGCTCAAGCGCGCCGCCTTGGCCACTTCTTCGCGCGTGCTCATGGCCGGCTTGGGCGCGTTTTCGCCTTCCGGCGCATCCTGGGCACTGACGGGTGCCGGGCTGCGCGCGGCGACGATTTCCTTCTTGCGCAGTGCCAGCACGCCGCGCTGGAAGTCCGACACGCTGCGGCGCGCCAGGTGATTGTCGATCATCCACAGCATGACGTCGTCGAGCGAGGTAAAGCTGGTGTTCTGGATGGTCTTGAATTCGATGCCGTGCTGGCGGCAGATGGCGTAACGGTTATGCCCGTCGATCAGCACGTCGTTCCACAGCACCAGCGCGTCGCGGCAGCCTTCGGCCAGCAGGCTGCGCTCGAGCGCCGCGTACTCGCTGGCGGTGAGCGGGTCGATATACGACTGCAGCACCTGATTGATAGTGATATTCATGGTTGTCCTCAATATTGCGGCGCGATGGTCCGCGCCGGCACGAATGCTACACCATCCGGCACCGCTGGCCGGGTAAAATCACGGCGGCACAGCTCATACAAAAACACGGACCATGAAAAGAAAGTACGCCACCGCGATCATTTTTGGCGTTGCCGCCATCGGCTTCACCTGGGTCAGCCCCTACATCGCCATGTACCGCATCAGCATCGCGGCGAAATCCGTGCGCCTGGAAACCCTGGGGCAGCAGGCCGACCTGCCGGCCGTGCGTGCCAGCGTGGCGCGCCAGTTGCGGGCGGCCGGCGAAACGGCCAGCGAAGACGATTTCAAGGAAATGCTCGATACCATCGTCTCGCCGCCCGGCATCACGGTATTGATATTGCACGGAAAGCAGGGGACGGACGGCAAGCGCCACGACTTTGGCATGGCGTACCGCTCCTGGAATGAAGTGGTGCTGCGGCGCAGCGGCGCCGGCCCCGCCGCCAGCCAGTTTTTGCTGCGCCGCCATGGCATCTGGGACTGGAAACTGACGGACATTACCTTGCCGCCAGAATTACTCTGACGAAACTTGATCTAAAACAACACTTACCTAAACCACTATGTTGACTTTTGGAAATATTATGTAGAATGCCAACACTTCAGGCGCACGGATCGCCAGGCATCCGAGAGATTGCACGATGAAAAGAATGATGCTTCTCGCTGTAGTGGCACTGGTCGCGCTGGCCGGCGCCTTCTATGGCAGCCCGTATTTCACCATGAACGAGATCCGCGCGGCGACCATGGACGAGGATAGCCAGGCCCTGGCTGCGCATATCGACCTGCCCCAGCTGCGCGGCAGCCTGGGGCAACAACTGCACACCCTGTTCTCGGCGCCCGAAGTGGCCGACGACATCAGCCCCGACGTCATCGACCCCTTGCTCGATACCATGCTGATGCCCGAAGGCATCGTCGCCTTGATGAAGCTCAATGACCGCTACGAAAAGCCGATCGCCAAGGTCAGCGACATCAGCGGCCGCAAGCGCAACACCAAACCCGACTACAAACTGCGCTACACCTCCTGGGACAGCGTCGTGGTGCAACGCGCCCACAGCAAAAGCCATATCGGCGAACTGACCCTGACGCGCGACGGCCTGTGGCGCTGGAAACTGGTATCGGTGGCCCTGCCGAAGAACTTGCTGGCCGACGCGTAAGGCGCCGGCGCAGCCTTCTTCCGCGGCGATCAGCGACGGTCCGTCACCCTGCCCGTCGTATCGGCAAACCAGCGACTATGCGACACCACTTGCAGCGCCCCGGCAGCCACTTGCCCCGCCAGCCATGCCAGCAATTCATCGATGACAGCATACGAAGTCTGGTAGTCGGACGCTGGCGTCCTGACGATATCGTGGCCGTTGACAAACACAAAGCTGCCGTCGTCCACCGCCGCCTGGATCGCCGCCTGGACTTGCGCAAAGCTGGCGTCGTTTGTCAGGTTGACCATGGACGTATTGAGGATGTACGCATCCTTGTCATTGCCGGAGAAAAACACCTGGTCAAAGCCGCGCTCTGCCGTATAGCCGGCGCCGCGCGCCGACAGGAAACCGGCGGCGCGCATGGCGTCGATGGCCGTATTGGTCCACAACGATTCGACCCACGCATGGTGCGATGGCCCATCGCCGCCGATACCGGCCGCGCGCATCTGGTCGCGCCCCACCTGCAGCGCCGTGACGTACTGGGCCGAACCCTGTACCGCCACATTGTCGTGCACGCTCTGGTGCAGGGTAAAGTCGAACAGGCGCGACGGATCGTCGAAACGCGCCTTCATGCGCTCGACCGACATGTAATCAGATTTCCCCAGCAGCGACGTGACGATGGCAAACGAAGCGGGCAAGTCATAATATTTCAGCCGCTCCATCAGATACGTATCCCAGGAGGCATAACCATCATCAAAGGACAAGATGACGGTGGGCAATTTACGCTTCGGCAATGCCGCAAGCATGCCCAGCCAGATCGTTTCCGGCTGCGTGGTGGCGGCGGTCAGCTGCACGGTAAATTTCCCGCGCGACAGGTTTTGTGCCGTGGGCGTGCCCTCGCAATCGAGCGGCGTGGCCAGCTTGGGCACCCACCACGCATTGTCGACGAACATCACTGTGTCAGCGGCGGCGGAACCGCCGTAATGCAAGGCATTCAGGAAGCCGGACCAGAAACTGCTGTAATCGCTGTTCCCGAGGTAAATCATGCCACCCGTCTGCATGATGGCGGCATTCGTCGAGCGCAGGGCGAAGGAAAAGCGTTGCAAATCCCAGTTGAACGGGATGCGCGGCTGGCCCTTGCCGGCAGCGCCTGTCGTTCCCACTTTCACGACGGTACCGGCAGGCAATCCGGCAGGCAGGTCGATGCGCAAGGAGGGGTAGCCATCCTTGAACGACATGGCGGCATCGAGCGACACCGTGCAGCCCGGCGTCACATCGCTGTCCCAGAACGACAGATCGTGCGTGGGCATGAATTCCAGCGGCGTATTGGTAACCGGCGGCGGGGGCAGGGAAAAGCGGGGCGGTGCGTCATGGTGCTGGCTGGACATGGTGCGGCTTTCAGGGAGACTGTGCCTGGCGGCCGATGAAATGCACCCCCTGCAACAGAAAAGATATAAGAAATATATTATTTCTCGCAGGATTTCTTTCCTCGAGTAATTATCAACTATACCAAATCATTGCAATTATGGACATAATAATTGCAAATATTTTATGACGCCCACAGCTGCCTCGGTTGTACCCGCGCTACAGGGCCGTGCACACAAGGATAGGCTGCTTCAGCCCTGCTATCATCAAGCTTTGATTTCCATCGGAGGCAGCATGTCGGACCTGGTACAATACGCATTGACCCACGCGGGCAAACCGGCCACCACGCCCTGGGTCGTGACCCTGGTCAGCGGTGAAAAACTCACCGGCCCCATTTCTCCGCTCAGCGACGGCTGCTACGCCATCGGCCTGGGACAAATCAAGTATTTCTCCAGCGACAAGGTCGCCTGCCTGAATGTGTCGGGCGCGGGTGCATTTCCCATCTGAAAGCCCTGGCGGCGCAGTTGCAGGTTCCGGACGCTCTCCCGCGCCCGGTCCGGCGGCACTGGGACAAACCTTGCCCGTCAAAAAGTTGTTTTTTAGCACGCAAAATCTGATTGATCTGCTGAATTTTTTGTGAAACAATGAATTTAATAAATAAAACAAATAAATTATTGAAATCGGTTTTTAAGTAACGCCATCCTCACACCACGAATCCGTGTTCTGGATAGAGAAGCACTGCGTAGGGCACCACCCGCTGCCAGGCAAGCGCCTGCACCCGTCCCACGCACGCCCCCTTTCTAATCTTCAACACGTATTTTTGGGAGAGACATCATGGATAAATTCACCGTACGCACCCAGCTCACTCTGGCTTTCGGCCTGCTGGTCTTTTTCCTCATCGGCATCTCGATCCTGTCCGTACGGAGTTTTTCCACCTTCAACGCCGGCTTTGACCAGTATGTCAACGGCATCATGGCGCGCGCCAATACGGCGCACCGCGTGCGTGACGCGATCGACATGCGCGCCGTGGCGGCCAGGAACCTGGTGCTCGTCACCAAGCCGGAAGACCTGGAAATCGAACGCAAACAAGTCTTGCAGGCACACGCCGATGTCGTCAAGAACATGCAGCATTTGCTGCAGCTGGCACAGCAGCCGGAGGTATCGGACGAGGTGCGCGCCATCATCAGCAAGATCGACAGCATCGAAAAGCGCTATGCTCCCGTGGCGCTGGGCATCGTCGACCTGGCCCTGCAAAAGAAAACCGAACAAGCCATCGTCAAGATGAACGAGGAGTGCCGCCCGCTGCTGGCCGCCCTGGTCGCCGCCAGCGATGAGTATTTCGCCCTGACGGACAAGCACTCCGCCGTCATCTTGCAGGAAGACAAAGAGCACTACATTCTCAACAGGAATATCCTCATCGGCGCCAGCCTGCTGTCCATCGTGCTGGCGGCCCTGGCGGGCTGGCTCATCACGCGCAGCCTGCTCAAGGCGCTGGGCGCGGAACCGAAGCAGTTGTGCGACGCCGTCAGCCTGCTTGCCGCCGGCGACCTGACCGGCCAACTCAGCGTCGCACCGCACGATAGCGTCAGCGTGCTGTCGGCGCTGCAGCGCATGCAGGCGTCGCTGACCACGGTAGTGTCCTCCGTGCGCCAGGATTCCAACACGGTGGCCCTTGCCGCCGAGGAAATTTCCACCGGCAATAGCGATCTGTCGCTGCGCACGGAACAGCAAGCCAGTTCGCTGGAAGAAACCGCTTCTTCGATGGAAGAACTCACCAGCACCGTGCGCAAGAATGCGGAAAATGCCCGTGAAGCCAATGTGCTGGCCACCACCGCATCGGACGTCGCCAGCAAGGGCGGCGCCGTGGTGGGACAAGTGATGGGCACCATGGACCTGATCAGCGAATCGTCGCGCAAGATTGTCGACATCATCAGCGTCATCGACGGCATCGCCTTCCAGACCAATATCCTGGCCCTGAATGCCGCAGTGGAAGCGGCGCGTGCCGGCGAACAGGGACGCGGCTTTGCCGTCGTCGCCACCGAAGTGCGCGGCCTGGCCCAGCGCAGCGCCAGCGCGGCCAAGGAAATCAAGACGCTGATCGACGATTCCGTGAGCCGCGTCGATGCCGGATCCAGGCTGGCGGCGCAAGCGGGCACGACGATGTCCGAGGTGGTCGCCAGCGTCGCCCGCGTCAGCAACATCATCGCTGAAATCACGGTGGCCAGCCAGGAACAGTCCACCGGGATCGAACAGATCAATCAGGCGGTGACGCAGATGGATAGCGTCACGCAACAAAACGCGTCGCTGGTGGAAGAAGCGGCGGCGGCGGCCGAATCCCTGCGCGACCAGGCCAGCCACCTGGTGCAAACCGTGAGCATCTTCAAGACACACGACGCCCATTTGGCGGCACCAGCGCCAGCGCGTGCCATTCGCAAGCCGCTGCGCCTGGTACCGGCGGCGGCCAGCAGCACCGTCAAGCGCCAGGCCACGCCCGCAAAACACCGCACGGCGCAAGCGGAAGCCGTGACGGCCGGCGATTGGGAAGAGTTTTAAGCTGATCGGGCATGCGGCCCCGCACGCCCCGCTTTACGCGCACAGGGGGTCGCCGCAAACGGCGCCGTCCCCTGTAGCGCTGCAACAACACGCCCGTTTCGAAAAAAAACGCGGCAGCTGTTGTATTTTCAATGTCCAGCCACGCGCAGCACGGCAAAAACCATCCCGCTTTTTGCGTTCCCGCAGGACAAACTGCCGCAATGCCTGGCCGCTGTTGCGCTCGCACGAGCCTGCCGGCACTCCACTATGCACCCACCAGATATTGACGACAAATACGATTTTATTCGTGTATTCAGTCGAAACGGATATGAATAGTCGTCAATGGGAAATGGCATGAATAGCAAAACTTTCCGTGCTAGCATAATTTCTCATCCAGCTGGCCAGCGCCAGCTGGCAGTGCCCCAACAACCTCGACCGACAGGAGCCGTTTCATGATGACACCGCATTCCAGCACCCTACGCCACACCTTGCTTGCCCTGGCAATCACGGCCGCCTTTCCCCTGCAGGCGATGGCGCAGGACGGCGGCCCGGCGCCTGCCGCCCCGGCGGTGCAGGCCGGCCCTGGCCAGCTGGAAACGGTGATCGTGACGGCGCAGCGGCGCGCGGAAAACATCAAGGACGTGCCGATGTCCATCGCCACCCTGAAAGGCGACAAGCTCGACACCCTGACGGCCGGCGGCGCCGACGTCCGCTTCCTCAACAGCCGCTCGCCCAGCGTCTCCGTCGAATCGGATTACGGCCGCACCTTCCCCCGCTTCTACATTCGCGGCCTGGGCAATACCGACTTCGACTTGAACGCCTCGCAGCCGGTGGGCCTGGTGATGGATGACGTGGTGCAGGAAAATGCCATGCTGAAAGGTTTTCCCGTGTTTGACGTGGATCAGGTCGAGGTGCTGCGCGGCCCGCAAGGCACCTTGTTCGGCCGCAATTCGCCAGCCGGCGTGATCAAGTTCGATTCCGCCAAGCCCGTCTTCAAGACGGAAGGCTACCTGAGCGGCGGCTTTGGCAAGGATGGCATGAAGAACCTGGAAGGCGCTTTCAACGTGCCCGTCAGCGACACGGTCGCCCTGCGCTTTTCCGGCCAGACGCAGCGCCGCGACGACCGCGTGCACAACCCGCGCCCCACCGGCACGCGCGACTTCGAAGGCTATGAAGACAGCGCCGCCCGCCTGCAGGTGCTGGTCAAGCCCACGCGTGATTTCACGGCCCTGTTCAATGTGCATGCGCGCAACCTCGACGGCACGGCCACCTTGTTCCGCGCGAATATCCTGAAACAAGGCACGAACGACCTGGTCGACGGCTTTGATTACGATAACTATCCGACCGACGGCATCAACCGCCAGCACCTGAAAACCAAGGGTGGCAGCATGCGCCTGAAATGGGACTTGCCCGGCGTCACTTTGCATTCGATCACCGGCTACGAAAAACTCGATTTCTTCAGCCGCGCCGACGTCGACGGCGGCTATGGCGCCGTGTATGCGCCACCGATGGGGCCCGGCTTCATCCCCTTCGTCGTGGAAACGGCCGACGTGATTCCCAACCACAAGCAGATTTCACAGGAATTCCGCGCCGAATCGTCTGCCCGCGGCCCGCTGCAATGGATAGCCGGCCTGTTCTACTTCAAGGAAGATATCCAGATCGACAGCATCGGCTTCAACAGCCTGGCGCCCGGCAACCCGCAAAGCCCGTTCTATGCCACACAAAACCAGAGCTCGAAGTCGTACGCGGCCTTCGGCTCGCTCAACTACACGGTCTCGGACGCCCTGAAACTGCGCGCCGGCCTGCGCTACACGACCGACAAGAAGGATTTCTCCGCCAAGCGGGTAGAGGCGACCACGGCCGGCCCCTTCAAGCTGAACGACACGTCGCACAACATCAGCTGGGACTTGAGCGGCACCTATGTGCTGACGCCGGAAACGAATGCCTACGCGCGCATCGCCACCGGCTACCGCGCACCCTCGATGCAGGGACGCCTGAACGGCCTGGCCGACCGTCCTTCGTTCGCGGGCGCAGAGAAAGCCCTGTCCGTCGAGGCGGGCATCAAGCAAGACCTGTTCGACAAGCGCGCGCGCCTGAGCCTGGCCGTGTTCCAGTACCGGGTCAAGGACAAGCAACTGACGGCCGGCAGCGGCGCCGTCAACATGAACCAGCTGATCAACGCCGACAAGGCCACGGGCCGTGGCGTGGAACTCGATTTTCAGGCGAACCTCAGCGATTCGCTCAGCATGACCCTGGGCGGCAGCTATAACCACACGGAAATCCAGGACAAGAAGCTGTTCGTGCAAAGCTGCGGCAATGCGCTGAACAATCCGGCCAGCGGCTGCACCGTCACCGACCCTGTCGGCCCTTTCCGCGGCACCGCCTACATCGACGGCAACCCGCTGCCGCGCGCGCCGGAATGGCAAACCAACTTCACCCTGAAATACAGCATTCCCCTCGCCAATGGCGAGTTCTACGCCTACACGGACTGGGCCTACCGCACCAGCTACAACTTCTTCCTGTATGAAGCGAAGGAATACAAGGCCAAGGAACTGCTCGAAGGCGGCTTGCGCGTCGGCTACAAATGGGACCGCTATGAACTCTCCGCGTACGGGCGCAACATCACCAACCAGATCCAGTCGCTGGGCGCGATCGATTTCGACAACCTGACGGGCATCATCAACGAACCGCGCACGTATGGGGTGCAGTTCAAGGCGACGTTCTGATGGCTTTGAGCGTGTAGCGCCGTCCGTCCTGGCATGACACAGCCGCCCGGCATTCACCGGACGGCTTTCTTGCGCGGCGACGCCATTACCTGGAACCTGTCGCGACGGATGAATGCCTCCGCCGCCACAGGCTCTTAGCCAGGAATCATCTCGACATTCGGATTCTTGGGCACGGTGACGGTACCGCCGGGATTGGGGCCGCCGCCGCCGCTGCCACCTCCGCTACCACCACCGCCGCCACCGCCACCGGTGCCACCGGTACCACCTTCGCCATATGCACCGGGAATCTGATAAGGCGGCGGAGCGCCCAGCTGAGTTTTCGCAAGCGCTTTGCAGTATTCGCTGTACTTCGGATCTTTGGCAAACTCGCGTCCCGCCGCCGCAATCATCGCGGCGAGATACTGGTTGGACTTGGGATCAAAAATACTCAGGCTGTAATGTATCGCCAGCATGATGGCATACAGGTCAGGATTGGAATTCGTGCCTGCCACGCTGAGTGAAATACCTTGCTGATGCGCTTCCATGGCAACCTGAAAACCAAATACCGCCGCTTCCCCTTCGCGCTGATAGCACCAGTTTTCCTTCGCCTCGGGAGCGACGGGTACGGCGTCATCGCGGCGATACACGTAATGCCCCAATTCATGGATATACACTTCCGTCAGGATCTGATCGACCGGCACGCCGCGCTTGGCGGCAGCGGCGGCAATGCCGCTTTCATCGATGTAGATCGTACCCGACTGTATCAAGCCATTCACCGTGCTGCCGCGCTGGTACATATTGTAGCCAGTGCCATATACGAAATTGCCACCACCGTCGAGGTAGGACTGCAAAGTCTTGTTCGCCTGTGCCGAACGCGTATTTTCAATCAATTCTTTTACTGAACGTGCCATGGTGTTCCTCTTTTAAGTTAACGACAGATTGCCAAGCAAAAAACGACTTCGAATGAACAACAACCGCGCGCGCCTGACTACGCACGCATCGACGCACCTCCTTTCAGTGGACAACGCCAAATAGCCCCAGGCGCTGCAAGCAGCGGGAGCCAAAGGCGAAATGGAAAACAATGAATCAGGCCAGACAGGCTTGCGGCCCATGTCCATCAAGGCGGCGGTGGCATACGGCAATGACCAGGCACGGCCTGGATCGCCGGTTCGGGCAGCGGGAGTTCAAGATGGTGCAATGGGCATCACTTGTGCTAGAATCTCGCCGCGCTGCCCGGATGGTGAAACTGGTAGACACTGGAGACTTAAAATCTCCCGCCTGTAAGGGCGTGCCGGTTCGATTCCGGCTCCGGGCACCAGCGCACAGAATTCAGAAACATCAAAAAAGCCATTAAACTCAACGAGTTAGTGGCTTTTTTTACGTCCCGAGATTCCTATTAATCCATATTAAGTCTGACAAAAACCAGTAGGGATTACGCCAAATTTACGCCATGATTACGCCGCAATGAGAGGGATGCATGGCTTCATTCAGGAAACGGGTTGGCGGTTGGCGGACAGAGATCGCCATCCTCGGCACACGGGAATCTAAAACATTCAGCACCAAGGCCGAGGCTACGGCCTGGGCGTCAGAACGCGAAACCGAAATCCGGCGCGGCGCCAACAGTGGCATCGTCGTCGGGAAAAGGTGCGGCGACGCATTCGACAGGTATCTGGAAGAAGTCTCCGTCCACAAGCGCGACGAGCGCTGGGAAAGGCTGCGCCTCAATGCTATAGGCGAAGTGCTCATTGGCGGCGTGAAAATTAAAGACATCAAACTGGCCAACGTAACCCCGGAACTGATCGGTGCCTGGCGCGATCAGCGCATGACCGGGGAAAGCAAAGTCAGTGGAGCACATCCAGGGTCACACATCCAGGGTCAGGTCTGACATTTGGACACAGCCTCAGCTTTTATAGAACTGGCGTCGCAGAATTCACCCTGCTTTGAAGCGCAAAGCTGTTAGGTTTTTGTCCGATTGTCGGACCTGATCCTCGCCCTCTGCTCGATGGCCTTGGCGATGCCAACCGTGGCGGCACTGTCCGGCAGCATACCGATTGCCGTTTTTGCCAGTATTACTTGAACATACAGGCGCCTTGTTGCACAATCAGCCATTTTCCTGGTGGGAGTTGCACGATGAGTGAGCTGAAAGCGGTCGGCGCCCTGGCGATGGCAGGTGTGGCGGCCAGCGAGGTTGAGGACGATAAAGCGCCGCAGCCGGCCGGTGCCGCGCACGTTGCGAACTGCGCCAACTGCCAGGCGCCGCTGGGCGGCGCGTTTTGCCAGGCCTGCGGCCAGTCGGCCCACGTCCACCATTCGTTGCTGCACCTGGCCGAAGAAGTCGTGCACGGCATCCTGCACTTCGACGCCAAGGGCTGGAAGACGATCCCGCTGCTGGTGGCCTTTCCTGGCCGTCTGACGCGCCGCTACATCGACGGTCAGCGCAAGAACTATGTTTCGCCGCTCGCGCTGTTCCTGTTCATGGTGTTCCTGACCTTCTTCGCCACCTCGTTCGGCGGCGGCAAGCTGCTGACCCGCGACGCCAATATCGCCTCGCTGACCAAACACGTCGCGTCTGCCAAGCTCAAGGTCGAGCGCAATGAGCTGGCGCTGGAGGAGGCCCGCAAGGCCGATATCGGCGTCGCTGGTGTCGAGAAGGCGCTGGCCGTTTCGCGCAAGCTGCACCACGAAGCCGAGCAACGCCTGCTGCACGTCGTGTCGCCCGAAAAAGCGACCGGTGAAGAAGCACTTGAGCTGACAGAGCCCGGTTGGTTCGACAAGACTGCCGCCAGGATCGCGTCCAGCCCGCCCAATCCCAACGCCATGTTTCCGGAGCTGGAAAAAAGCTTTCATCACGCCGCAGAGAATCCCGAGCTGGCGTTTTACAAGTTCAAGAACACGGCCTACAAGTTCTCGTTCCTGCTGATCCCGATCTCGCTGCCCTTCGTGTGGCTGATGTTTTTCTGGAAGCCAGGCGTGGCCATGTACGACCATGCGGTCTTCGTGCTGTACTCGCTGTGCTTCATGTCCTTGCTGTTTACCGTGCTGATACCGCTAGCGATGCTCAACCAGGGCTGGCTGATCGCATTGCTGGTGTGCCTGGCGCCGCCCCTGCACATGTTTCTGCAGCTACGCGGCACCTACAGCCTGGGCAAATGGGGCGCGCTGTGGCGCACTTGCATGCTGCTGCTGGCGGCCAACCTCGTGCTTGGCGTGTTCCTCGTGCTGGTGTTGATGAAGAGCATGCACTAACGTCACAAGGTCGGGCCATGTTCTGAGGTCGCAAATCCGATGATCGTCACCGACTACGCGGACGGTGCCGACGCCATCATGGTGGACCTGCCCGAAAGGGACAGTGAACGCGAGCGAGGACGTGCTGGCTGGCACAATCAGCCTGGCCAAGCACCCGCACGGCGGCGTCCAGTCGGGCGGGCTGCAATTAGGCGCGGAGCATGACCAGGGCATCACGCTGGCCATGTTTCCCCGCTATCGCTACAGTTGTTACAGTCATCGTGCTCCATTCCCGCCCCGCACTCGCCTGCTTCCACTGGCATTTTTACAACAAACCCCATCACCCTTCCCCCTCCCCCACGGCCCCCTGCTGATATAATACTTACAACCAAGTAAGATTCCGAAATGTGCGCCTCCAGGGCTCCCGCAACCGTCTGTGTACCGCCAAGCCCAGCCCATGCGCTCCGTTTTCGACCACGAAATCATCAAGCAGCTGCACAGCGGCGTCCGTTCGCGCGTTTACCGCGCCAGGGCGGCCGATGGCACGGCGCTGATCGTCAAGATGCCGAATCAGCAGTTCCCCTCCTTCCAGCAACTGGCGCAGTTCAAGCGCGAGTACGCGATCGCGCGCCGCTGCCGCCACCCTGGCGTGGCGCGTCCGCTGGCGCTGCAGCTGCATGGCGGGCACTGGACCATGCTGCAGGAAGATACCGGCGGCCTGGCGCTCGACCAGCTATTGCGCGCACAGGTGGCGGCGCGCAGCACGCCGTCGCAACCCGCGTTGGCGCTGGACGATTTTTTCGACATCGCGCTGCAACTGTGCGCCGCGCTGGACGAGGTCCATCGCCAGGGCGTGATCCACAAGGACATCAATCCCTCCAATCTGGTGTGGAATGGCGAGCGGCGCCTGCTGCAGCTGATCGATTTCGGCATCGCCTGTGAACTGCCCTACGAAAGCCATGGCATCGTCAGCCTCCAGACCCTCGAAGGCACGCTGCGCTACATGGCGCCGGAACAGACCGGGCGCATGAACCGCAGGGTCGACTGGCGCGCCGATTTCTATGCGCTGGGCGCCACCTTGTACGAATTGCTGACCGGCCAGGCGCCGTTCGAGGCGGACGACGAGATGGAACTCGTGCATTGCCACATTGCGCGCAATCCCGACTGGTCGCACCCTGCGCTGGCAAGCTTGCCCGGCCAGCTGCTGCCGATCCTCCAGCGCCTGCTGGAAAAAAATGCCGATCAGCGTTACCAGAGCCTGCAAGGCCTGCGCAGCGACCTCGCAGCGTGCCGCGCGAAAAAGCCCACGCAGGCGCTCAAGCTGTCCGACCACAACGGCCGCTTCCTGGTGCCGCAAACGCTGCATGGGCGCGAAGATGCCATCGCCGCGCTGCTGGCGGCGTTTGAGCGCAGTAGCGCGGGCAGGTGCGAGATGCTGCTGGTGGCCGGCCATTCGGGCATCGGCAAGTCGGCGGTCATCAACGAAGTGCAAAAGCCCATCATCGCCCGGCGCGGCTGCTTCCTGTCCGGGAAATTCGACCAGCTCCAGCGCGACGTGCCGTATGCCTCGCTGATCCAGGCCTTCCAGGGACTGGTGCGCCAGTTGCTCGGCCAGCCCGAGGAAACGCTGCGGCAGTGGTCCGCAAAACTGCACCAGGCCCTGGGCAGCGGCGTGGGCGTGATCGTCGAGCTGATTCCCCAACTGGCCCTGATCGTCGGCGCCACCGACGCGATGCCCGCATCGGCGCCGGCACAGGTCCAGTGGCGCCTGGACCGCCTCTTCCCCCGCTTCGTCGAAGTCTTCGCCTGCGCCGGGCATCCGCTGGTGCTGTTCCTCGACGACCTGCAATGGGCCGATGCGGCCACCTTGCGGATGATCGAGCTGCTGATGGTCTCCTGCGACAAGAGCTGCCTGCTGTTCATCGGCGCGTACCGCGACAACGAGGTGGGCGCCGCGCATCCGCTCATCGCGCTGCGCGACAAGCTGCTCGCCCGTGAGGTACGTCTGTCGACGCTGTTACTGAGCGCGCTGACCGAACCGCAGGTGGCGCAAATGGTCTCGGCCAGCGTGCGCGTGGCAGCCCACGCCTGCGCGCCGCTGACCAGCATTTGCTACCGCAAGACGGCCGGCAATCCGTTTTTCCTCAACCAGTTCCTCGCCGCGCTCAACGAATCGGGCCACCTGCGCTACCGGCCCGCCGACGATTGCTGGGACTGGGACTTGCCCGCGATCGAACAGGCCAGGTACACCGACAACGTGGTCGAGGTGCTGCTGGAAAAAATCCGCCGCCTGCCCGCAATCACGCAGCACCTGCTGCAACTGGCCGCCTCCAGCGGCAACCGCTTCACGCTCGACACGCTCACCCTGGCGGTGGACCGCACAGCGCGGCAAACGCAGCAAGACCTGTGGCCGGCGCTCAGGGCAGGATTGATCCAGCCGCTCGACGAACGCTATAAATACGTCAATGGCGACACCGCTGCTGGCAACAGCGGCGTCAGCTACCGCTTCCTGCACGACCGGGTGCAGCAGGCAGCCTATGTGGTCGCCGATGCCGGTACGCGCGTGGCCAACCATCTTCTGATCGGCCGCTTGCTGCTGCGGCATACGCCGCCGGAGCGCCAGGACGAGACGCTGTTTGACATCGTCGAGCAGCTCAACGCCGGTCGCGCGCTGATTGACGATGCGGACGAGCGCGCGCAGCTGGCGATGCTCAATCTCCAGGCAGGCGTCAAGGCAAGGCGCTCCGCCGCGTTCCAGTCCACCCTCGAGCACATGCGAATCGGTCTCGACCTGCTGCCGGCGGACGCATGGAGCATCCACGCCGGGCTCTGGCTCGATCTGCAGCTGGGCGCGGCCGAAGCGGCCTACCTGTGTGGCCAGTTCGACACCGCCGAGGCGATCTATCCAGTGGTGCGCGCCCGCGCCCTGAACCCCTTGCTGCAAGCGCGCTGCATTGCCATCCAGGCGCACCAGTATCAATTACAGGGCCGCCTGCTCGACGCCATCGCCGTGCAGCGCGACGGCCTGGCGCAGCTGGACATCGACATTCCGCACGATGTGGCGCACATGAAGGCGCGCTTCGCCGATATCCTCGCCGACATCGGGCGCCAGCCTGGCGCGCAGGCGCCCGAGACCTTGCTGGCCGCGGCCGACATGTGCGAACCGGAGGCGGTGGCCGCGATGCAGATGATGCAGGGCCTATGGATGGCCAGCTACTACGCCGGCCAGCAGGATCTCAGCGCGCTGATGGTGGTGTCGATGACGCGCCTGTCCATGCAGCGGGGGAACAGCGATTTCAGCGCCGTCGCCTATGTTGGCTACGCGATGATGCTGGCGCTGTACAGCGGCGACATCGCACGCGGCTACGACTTTGGCGCGATGGCAATGGCGCTGGCCAGGCGCCGTGCCAATCTGCAGACGCGCACGCTCACTGGCCTGATGTTCGGCGCGCTCAGCAACCACTGGACGCAGCCGCTGCGCAGCTCCGACGCCCTGTACGAAGAGGCGTTTGGCTGGGCGCTGGAAATCGCCGATTTCGTGCAGGTCGGCGTGGTGACGGCCGTGCGCGCCACCGACCGCATCATCCTTGGCGACTACCTGCCGCACCTGATGCACGACATCGGGCACGACCTGGCGCTGATGCGCGCCAACGGCCAGCAGTCGATGGCCGATTGCTGCGTCGCCGCCGCGGTCCAGCCGATCAAATGCCTGATGGGACTCCTGCCCCGCCACGACAGCTACGACGACGCCACCTTCAGCGAGGCGCGCTTCCTCGCACAATATGGCGACTCGCAGCTGTACCGCGCCTACTTCCTGCAAGGGAAGATCCGCAACGCCTACCTGTTCGACGGCGCCGACGCCGAACTGCTGGCCGGCCAGCTCGGCATGGTCACGCAGATCATGCGCGGCCAGGCCAAGGTTGCCGAATGCAGCTTCTACGCCGCGCTGATCCTGATCCGCGCGTTGCGGCGCGCTCCCGCACGCACCGATGCGGACGCCATGCTGGCCATGATCGGCACGCTGCAGGAGAACCTTGCCGCGTGGGCCAGGCAAGGCTCGGACAATAGCGCCGCCAAACACCTGCTGGTGATGGCAGAAATGGCGCGCTACCGGGACGACCTGCAACTGGCCACGCGCCTTTACCAGCAGGCGATCGACGCCGCGGCGCTCGCGGGCTACGTCAACATGCAAGCGCTGGGCAACGAACTATGCGGCGTATGCTGGTGCGAGCAGGGACAGCCGCGCGTGGCCGCCGTCTTCATCCGCGATGCCATCGCGCATTATGGCCAGTGGGGCGCGGAGGGCAAGGTGGCGCAGCTGCGCGAGGCCCATACCGCGCTGCTGTCAAGGATGGAGGGCCGCGGCACGCAGCGGTATTCCGTCTCCCACACGCACGGCAGTTCCGCGCTCGACCTGGTGTCGCTGCTGAAGGCGGCCCAAATCCTGTCGAACGAAGTCGGCCTGCGCAACGTGCTGACACGCCTCATTGCCATCGTGTGCGAAAACGCCGGCGGGCAGGTGGCGCGCCTGCTGCTGCTGTCCGAAGGCAGCTATCGGCTGGAAGCCAATATCGATGGCGATGGCGTCACCGTCCTGCAAGCGCGCCAGCTCGACCTGAACGCCGCCAGCGACCCGCAATTCCCGCTGTCGCTGCTGCGCTACGTCATCCGCACTGGCGCGGAGGTGATCGAAGACTGCATCACGGGCGCCTCGCGCTTTGCCGCCGACCCGTACGTGCAGTCGCACCTGCCGCGCGCCGTCATGTGCCTGCCGATCCGGCATGGCGGGCAGATCGACGGCATCCTGTACTTCGAAAACCGGCTGGCCGACGCCTCGTTTACGGAAGAACGCGTCGCGTTCCTGCGCATGCTCGGCGCGCAGGCGATGATCTCGATCTCTAGCGCCAGGCTGCATGACAGCCTCGAACGGCGCGTTGCCGAGCGCACGGAACAGCTGGAAGACGCCAACCGCAAGCTGGCGACCCTGTCCATCACCGACGGCTTGACGGGACTGTCGAACCGGCGCCATTTCGACGACGTGCTGCGCGCCGAATGCGCGCGCACCACGCGCCTTGGCCAGCCGCTTGCCGTCGTCATGCTCGACGTCGACTACTTCAAGCTGTTCAACGACCGGCATGGCCACCAGGCCGGCGACGCCTGCCTGATCCGGGTCGCGCAGGCGCTGGCGGCCGGCATGCGGCGCGCGGGCGACCTGACGGCGCGCTACGGCGGAGAGGAATTTTCGATCGTGCTGCCAAACACGGGCGCGGGCGAAGCGCGCCAGATCGGCGAAGCGCTGCGGCGCGCCATCGAAGATCTGGACATCGTCCACGCGAGCACGGACGCGCAACAGGTGACGATCAGCGTCGGCATCGCGGTGCAGTCGGCGCCGGGCGCCGCCGATCCGGACGCGCTGCTGCGCCTGGCCGATGCCGCCCTGTACCAGGCCAAGGATGCGGGACGCAATTGCGTGGTACTGAGGATTCTGCCGCCCGGCTAACCCGCATTCATGGCAACGGGCGGCGCCTTACTCGCTGCCATGGCTGTTCTCGCGCGCCTGCTCCCGCGCCCTTTCCTGCGACGCCAGGCCATTGAAGAACAGGTTAAGCAGCACGGCGACGATGGCGGCCAGCAGGATGCCGCTGTGCAGCAATGGCGACAGGGCCTTGGGCATGTGTTGCGCGTACTGCTCCGCCACCAGCGGCAGCATGCCGAAGCCGATCGACAGGGCCACGATAAACAGGTTGTTGCGGTTGCTCTTGTAGTCGACGCCGGCCAGGATGCGGATCCCGGTGGCGGCGACCATGCCGAACATCACCAGCCCTGCCCCGCCCAGCACGAACGCCGGCACGGCTTCAGCCGTCTGCGCGATCTTCGGGATCACGCCCATGACGAGCAATATAAGGCCGGCCGCCACGCAGACCCAGCGGCTGCGCACGCCCGTCACGCCCACCAGGCCCACGTTTTGCGAAAACGAGGTGTACGGAAAAGTGTTGAAGATGCCGCCAATCAGGGTGCCCAGGCCATCGACGCGCAGACCGCGGCTGATGTCGGCCTGTGTGATGCGCTTGTCCGTCATCTCGCCCAGCGCCAAAAACATGCCCAGCGATTCGATCATGACGACGATCATCACCAGGCTCATGGTGATGATGGCAACCATGTCGAAGGTCGGCATGCCGAACTGAAAGGGCGTGACGATGGCAAAGGCCTTGGCGCTGGCCACCTTGGCGAAATCGGCCTTGCCCAGCGCAAACGACAGTGCCGTGCCGGCGATGATGCCGATCAATACCGCGATATTCGACAGAAAACCACGGCCATACTTCGCCACCAGCAAGATAACGGCCAGCACGAAGAAGGCGATGCCCATGTTGTCCAGCGCGCCATAGCCGGGATTGGCAATCAGCGGCACGGGGCCAAGCGGCCCAGGCAAGCCGGCCGCCGTGGCGGCAGCGGCCATCTTGAGGAAGGCCGGATCGGCAATCTGCGCCATGGCAGGCGGCCCGCCCATGGCCCAGTTCACGCCCACGCGCATCAGCGATACGCCGATCACGGCGATGATGCTGCCCGTAACCACGGGCGGAAACAGGGCCAGCAGGCGGCTGATGAAGGGAGCGATCAGCATGGAAACGACGCCGGCGCCGATCACGGCGCCAAAGATGCCCGTGATGCCCAGGGCCGGATTGTTCGCCATGGCCAACATGGGACTGACGGCGGCAAAGGTGACGCCCATCATGACGGGCAGGCGGATGCCGAAGTACTTGCCTATCCCAAGGGACTGGATCAGGGTCACGAGGCCGCAGCAGAACAGGTCGGCACTGATCAATGCCGCCACCTGCTCGGGCGGCAACTTGAGGGCGCGGCCGACGATCAGCGGCACGGCGATGGCGCCCGCATACATGACGAGCACGTGCTGCAAGCCCAAGGTAAACAGTTTTCCGGCAGGCAGGATTTCATCGACAGGCGATGGCGCGGCAGGCGTGGCGCCCGGCACGCTGCGGTGGATCGATTTCAATCGGGGAGTGGCCATTTACGCTCCATTTCCTGGGTTGCCGCGGCCCAGATGGGCGCAGGTGAAAGGGAAAAGCAAGAGAGAAACGGGACGACAGGAACACAGTGGCGGCGGATGAGGCATGCGAAGCTCCTTGGATGGGACGACCAAGGTATGCCATGCACGCATCGTGCCAGGTGGATTGTATACAGAAATTGTGCCGAAATTCACCAGAGATCAAGCAATTGGGCGGTGAATGCACCGTTTTCTCGCATGCCGCCCCGCGCCTGCACCAGAAGGCGGCAAATGGCGGCAGCGCTGACAGGCCATTGGTGACTGGTGACTGGTGATTGAATCCAGGAACGCCTGTCAAAACCTGCCGCGCGTCGTCATGCGCGGCCCGCGACGCTCACCGCTTCAACGCCACATACTTCGTGCAATGGCCCTTCCTGAGCAAACGGGGGCCGTGCCCTCCCTCTACCCGACACGTTGTTATCAGGCGTAGTCAAGCGTTGTCAGTAGTTATTAGCCCCGGAGCAGGCATCGATCAGCGCTTCCAGTTGCCGCACATGGGCGGCACGCAATTGCTCGCGCGCCAGCAAGGCTTGCACTTGCTCGAAGATGCCGTGGGATGGCACCGCCGGCAAGGCGGGCGCGACTGGGCGCGTGACCAGGCAAGGCGCGCTCACCGGCCAAACTTCCACCTGTGATGCCGGCGCCCACGCCGCACAGCCGGTCAATAAACTCACCAGCAATAGCTCGGCGGCACACTTGATACTGCGCCTCCTTGCCCGCCACCGCACACTCCTCCCACTTTCACTCTCACTTTCACTCAGCGGCCTCATGGCATTTCACTGGCGATCAGCGCCTCGGCGGCACGGCAGGCGTCGCCTTCGGGCTGCAGCGCCAGGATGCGCGCCGCTGCCGCTTGCGCCTCTGCCTGCCCGGCCTGCGCACTGGCCAATGCCTGCCCTACCCGCGCCGACCGGCGCGCGCCCTCCTCTCGCATCACATTAAGCGCCTGCTTCTGGCGCCGCAACAGCCCCTGCACCTCCTGTACTTGCGCCGCGCACGCGGCAAGGCCCGCCTCATGTCCCCAGCGTTGCGCGCAAAACACGGCTGCGCCCAGCAGCACCAGCATGGCCAGCACCAACAACGACGGCTTCATGCCAGCACCTTGCGCGCTGCCGCATACAAGGCCAGGCGCTCGGCCAGGCCGTTCACGCCACCGTTGATGTGGCGCGTCACCCGTTCCTGATCACCCGCGTCGGCCAGACCGTTCAAGCCGCGCGTTTGCCAGAACCAGCCCGCCGAGCGGCACGCGAAAGTCGTCGCCTCCAGCAACTGCGGCGCCGCCAGCAAGTCCTGGCCCAGCGCCACACCGCACGCCGCATAGTTGGCGCGCCCCGTCACCTGCAGCAAGCCGCGTCCCTTGAAGCGCACGCCATCGCCAGCGATCACATTACCCAGATCCGCCCTCCCCTCATAAGCCGCGCCGCTGGCCAATTCGCGCACATAGCGCAACTGTCCCGATTCGTGGCCCACCTGCGCCAGGAACGACGCCCGGCGCAGCGGCGTATCAATATCGAACTCGGACATCGCCGCATTCAAGGGCGCCAGGAACAGCGTAGCGCGGCGGCCGGCCAACGGCATGATCTGCATCAATTGGGCGCCTGTCACAGCATGCCCCGCACATCCTTGACGGCAGCGGCCGCATCGGCCGCCAGTTCGCCGATATCCTTGCCGCGCCGTTTGTCGAACCAGCGCACGCAAGCGCCCAGCACCCACCAGGCAGGCAAGCCGGCCGCCACCATCACGGGCGCGGCGATGAACAAGAAACCCGTGGCCGGGTCGCCGCCATACAGGCCCGCCACGGTCTTCGCACTGTCGAACAGGCTGGGCCACCACGACAGCACGGCAGCCACCAGCACGGGGCCGAGAAAGGTGGAAATGATGATGCTGGAACAAAAACGAATAAATGCCTCCTTGGTGGATCGGGGCCACATGAACATGAAGCCCAGCGACGTGGCGGCGGCGCCAGCCAGCACGGGCACGCCAAACAGTTTGATCAATGCGCCGCCGGCGGCGGTGGTTTCGAGGGCCATGGTTGCCTTTCAGGTGGTGGAAATGAAAAAACCCGCCGAGGCGGGTTCAAAGTGGAAGACTGATTTGCTACACGGCCTTGACCATCACATAAGCCCTGCCATCCGGCTCGATCGAAATCACGCGGCCGACCGCGCGCAGGTATTGCTTCATGCTGAGGTCGTCCTCGTGCACGGGAATACCCTTGATGCGGGCGCCGTCCTGCACCGGCACGATGTAGTCGCCCGGCTGGGCGCCCAGCACGTTCACCGGTACGCGGCCGGCAATGGCGATACGGTCGACTTTTTGGCGCGCAACTTCCAGTGCGGCGTCGAAGGCGGCCATGGCCTCGGCGTCCTGCTGCACGGCAAGTTCATGCGCTTCCAGCGCGGCAGCGAAGGCCACCTGCTTTTCTGTCCACTCATCGTCGCTGTCGCCGGGTTCGGTAACCACCTCCTCAAATTCCGGCGGGTCGGAGTCGGGAATCGCCTGCTGCGCAACTACGTCTTCGCGCCGAACGGGCTGGACTGGGGCCGCGCCTGCCTGTGGGGATGGGCGTGGCCCCACATCGTCAGCCCAGGAATCACCACCCACAAACGACGGCGCGGTCGATTTGATCGAAAATATGACGGCGTCGGTCCATTGGTCGGTAACCTTATTGTCAGCAGTGATGCCTACAATTTGTCCCGCCAGCACAGACGCACAGGTTGCGGATTTATGGATGTACTCTGCATAATCGTTGCCGCCAGTATTTACTGTGCCCGCCGCAGAAAGGCTGCGTCCAGATACAGAATGCTTGCCGACGTACAACACGTTATTGGCGTTGTTCCACCCGCCAAGCCCGTCTGCCGCGAGAATGGCAACGCTGGGATTGGTCGCACCGTCTCTACCCACATACAGGATCTCATCGCCCTGGGCCGAGCCTCGGCTAATATTATGTCGCGCGTTGATATCCGTACTGCCTGCTTTCAGAAACGGCATATAAACCAAGCCACTCCCGCCAAGCCTCATTAAATCTGCGGAAGTTGTGTTGGAATTTTTGTCGTATGATCTGAGAATCAGGCGAAACCCCTCCTTTCCAGCCAATGCGTTGTTACCGCCCGAGACATACCAGACAAACTGTCCGGCCGAGTAGCTTCCAGCGAGCCCTCCTATGCCGAGCGAAAGTACGTCATTTACGGCGCCCACCGCAGCTCCCACCGCGCTTGGTCGGATATATCCGCCCCCTGTGGTCCAATCCCCGATAAACAACCCATTATTGACCTGCACCGCACCGTGCAGGCCTGCGTACGTGCCGGAATTGGATATACCGCGCATACGTGGCGGATATACAGCAGCATTGCCTGAGTCATAAACCATTGTTCCAGCAGGAGTTACTGTTACTGATACAGGCTGTGCGTATGTTGTCGTGGTAAAGCCCAGCAGGTTAAATGACGCCGAACCATACGTGCCAGGGCGGAAGTGCAGGTACACTTCAAACGTTCCATTCACCTGTTGGTAGACCGCTATTCTAGCGTTGATCGGAACTGATCCATTAAAGGTCGAATCGTAGTAAAAGCCGCCCCGGACGCCCATCATGAGGACGAAAGGGGAACTGGCGTTTGCTGCCCAGCTATCATTCAATACCCCGTCAATACGCAGATGCTGCGCATTGCTGCCGCCGTCAGCTGCAAATGTGGCAATCCGATACCAGAGGCCCGTAGGAGGATTTTGGCCAATGTAGCTGTAGCCAGATTTATTGGTTATGCCCACCCCTACAGGAAATGTCGTTGTAATTGGGATACTCGGGTCCAGCCACGCGGGCGTCATGTAGCCATTCGCCCCGCCAAGTGGCGACATCCCCACGGCTGGCGCGTACGATGCCACCACGGCGCCGCGCCCGGCCAATTCATTCAGGCGCCGGATCGTATCCTTCTGGCCATAGTAAAAAAAGTCGCCCATTACAGTTCCTCGATTTCGATGTTGGTGGCATATGCCTGGTAATACGGTGTGGTGATGGCGGAATTGCTGGAGATACGGCCATATACCTGATGCGCCTGCTCCAGCTCGCCGTCTTCGCTCTCTGGATACAGGCTGACCAGCAGCGGACGCGACAAGCCGTTGCCACGCACGATGCGCCACACCTCGGCCCTGTCCAACGGCGTCATATGGTCGAGCGCAAGCGACAGCTTGCGGTACAGCGCGCCGCGCGTCACGGTCTGGCCGCCAGCACCGTCCCTGTTCTGCGTACTGGTGTCGACAGAAGTGACGCCAGCACCATACGAAGCGTTCTGCTCCGGACTCCAGTAGGGGCCAGCCACCAGGCGCGCAGCCTCGATGTATCCGGCCGGGTTGTCCGGGTCGGCCAGGTCGATCACCAGTTTTTTGACGCTGCGCATCTGGAACCAGCTGCGGCCATACGTGCCGCCGCCATAGCTGAAAGCGTTCACGCCCAGCGGCAGCGCCCCCCAGTTCCACATGCCCAGCCTGGCGTACTCGCATGCAGGCACAATGCCCGTGTCAAAATCGGACACGGCGTCACCAGGCTCGACGTAGCCGCGCACGCGGATCGTCGCCGTCGGCGTCAGGTTGCAAAATGGCAGGGCCGCGCAGCCGATAATCTCGGGAGTGGGCCAGGTGGCCGTAATGGTCAGGGTCAGGCCGAGCGAACGCAGCACGTCATACTTGCCTTCGCGCTGCAAATTGGCCGGGCCCAACACGCCGGCCTGGCTGGATGCGGTCAGCACTGCACGGTCGGCAGCGTTGTCGTAGATGATGCGAAGATTGTTCATACAACTCCTAATCGTAGAGTGAGGCATCAATTACTGGCAGTACCAGGCCGCTGATGTTGCCGTAGGTCTGATCCTCAAAATAGGAGAGCGACTGGTACGACACACGCTGGTCATTGGTAACCTCAACCATCCGCGATGTAATGCCGGCACCGGTCCTGCGGTAGCAACCCAGCCACTCCGTAAAGTCCGAACGCTTAGCGAGACGGCTGTAGCTCTCCATATGTCGATAGATAGACGGGACCAGAAATGCCGGTTTGGCCGGCAGGGATGATAGCGCCAAGGTTGAAGCCGTTTCACCCATGTTGATTCCTGCGACGATCTGCTGCAACGCCAGATGGAGTTTTCCGCTGTCGAATAACAGCTTGCCAGCGGTATTCCACAGGCGGACAGCAATCGGCGCATTAGAAATTTCGATCTCCGCTAGCGAGAACACGTAGGCTTCCGGCAACACCGCAGGCGCAGGCGTGGACGCCGCAAAAAATGCATCGATACCTGTGTAGATCAGGCCCGATCCGGGAAATCCGAACTGATCCTGCGGCCACCACCACATATCCGCCATCGATACCGGCAGTGTCCAGAAAACCATGTACGGTCGGCCATTCGTGGGCGGCAGAACGCCACTATATCGATACGCCAAGTACGAATTTTCGGCACCATCATTCGAAATGATGGGCGTCGGATTAAGTGTCACCTTGCCGATAAACTCGGGCACCAGATTAACGTTGTCGATCAGGCGATGCCCAGCATCCGTGTTGAAAAAGAGGCTCATATGGCAAATACCAGTAAAAGAATCGGGCCGCCGTTAAAAGTTGCGGGCTGAGCAGTAAAAATAAGCTGAGGGTTGCCAGCCCCGTCCTGTCCTACAACCCAGGTAAAGCTGCCGCCGTGTACTTGGTAGACACGCAGCGCCAAGCCCACAGCGCCATGGAAGGTCCGTACCAGCGGATCGCCGACCTTTTGCTGGTGCATGCCCAGGAAGACACCGCCAGCAACGGTAGGTGTGATGACCGGCCTGCCATCGGTTGTGAAAGTCCAAAGGCCAATCATCGCGGCCACTTCCCGCAAGCCATGGCGATGCTGCCATCGGCATTATAAAAATACAGGCCTGCGCCGGTCAGGTCGTATCCCTCATTACCGCCAGCCAGCCGATTCGGGCTTTGCATCAGATCGAAAGATCCCCGCGCTCCAGAAAGAATGCCGGAAAACCTCGCAACCGGGGCAACTCCCGCTACGCCAGGTGTCACAGTAAGTCCTGGCATCTCAAAATAGCCCGTGCTCGACAGCTGAAAAAAGCCACCTGGCACATTGATATTTCCAATAAGCAACCCTTGGGCGCTCAAATGGAAGCCGCTGCCTCCATTACTGGGCCAGCTGTAGTTGTTGGTCGGATACCCCGTGCCCCCATGCAGCGTCGCGCTGTAGATATCGCCCGCCGTGACCTTGCCAAGATCGGCACTGATCGCGCTCAGTTGCCCCACCTTGAGCGCATTCAAATACGGCGCCGACCACTTGGTGGTGCCGCTGGCCGGATTGAAAATTCCGTCCGAACGGTACAGCGATTCGCCGGCGCCAAACAGCGGCGGCGAACCTTCCCACACCGTGCCGGCGCCCCAGGTATCAATCGGCGGATAGGACGTTGCTCCCTGCGTGCTGAGCGTCGCCGGCGCGCTGGCAAGTGACAGCAAACTGGTCTTGCTATAGCAGATCCGTGCCGAGTTTCCCGTCAGGCCGTCGAAAATCTTGCTGACCGTCTGGCTGGCCGTGTAGGTCAGGCCGTCGGCCACGATGCTGGCCGTGATCGTCACGCTGTCGCCCACCATGCCAGCATATGCGAGAGTGGCCACGTTGCCGACGCGCGTCAGCACGCTGGCGTTGCTGGCGGTGAATGTCACCTGGCCCTGCATGTTCACCAGGCCTGCCGTGAAATCGATGCTGGCAGGAGCGGCAATTGTCGTGGCCGCCACCTTGAACGCCTGTGCCGTGGCAGCCAGCAGCAGCACGCGGTCGTTGGCCGGCGCGAAGCGCGGCACGGTATTCATGATTAGCTTGTCGCGTTCCCCCACTATCGCGCTCATGCCAGCACCCCCACCGTCACTCTGCCAGTCAGCCAGAAGCGCGACAGCAGCACCACCACGCCCGGCACGCCGTCCTGCAAGGCAAAACGTTCAGCGCGCAGTTGTACGGGCTGCCCCAGTTCCAGCATCATCATCTCGGGTTCTCCGTCAAATTCGTAAATGGTGCGCGGCACCTTGTTCAAGGCCAGGCGCCGCTGCGCTTCAGCGCGGGCATCGGCCCGCGTCTTCAGGCACGTATCGATCTGCACCGGATCATCAGACAGGCGGTAGCGCGCGCGCACCGCCGTGTCGACCACCGTCTCCGTCAACCATTCGCTGGCGTACAAATCCGCATGCGCGGGCGGAATGCTGGTCGTCAGGCCCGCCTGCAGCGTGTAGTTCCGGTCGAAACCGATCTTCACGGCAGCCGTCACCGGCAGACGCTGCGCGGGACGCAGCGAGCGTTCGCGCATATGCTCCGGACCGATCGCCACAGGCACGCCGGCGGCCGGCAGCGCGATCTGCACCAGGCGCAGCTGGCCCGTACGCGACATGATCGCTTGGGCACCCACGCTGGCCGCCAGTTGCTGGATGGCCTGCGCCTGGTTCGTGCGGTCCGCTACATACAGCCCCACCGGCTGCGGGTGGGCCGCATCGAAGGCGGTCAGGTTGACCATATCCAGGTCGGCCGCGGTAAAACGGTCGGCTGCCTTGCCATAGGCCGTCGCGATGCGCTGCACCAGCGGCGCGATACGCGGCGCATAGCCGCCGCCCTTGTCGCCCTGCACGCTGGCCGTGATCGTGGTGGAAAACGGATCGGAGGTCAGGTTGAAGCGGCCCGCCTGGTCATTCAAGGCCACGGCAATCGGCTTGCCGTTGGTGCGCACTTCGAACGTCGATTCGACCGCGCCCAAAAAACCGTACTCCAGGGTGGCCGGATTGGTCAGCAAGGGCACCACGTTGTGGCATTCGCCGAAGGGAATCGGCAGGATGGCGTCCTTGTTCGGCGTCGTGCCACCCAGCTTCGCTTCGGAAATCGGCGTATTCAGGCGCTGCAGCTTGTCGCGCAGCACCAGGTTGACCGACTCGCGCCCCGCACTGGCCACGTCGGCAATGATGCCGTCGAAGACCAGCTGGAAGTCGCTGCGCGGCCAGGACGGATCGCCGGCCCAGGCCTTGAGCGGCCGGTTCATCCAGACGTCGTCCAGCCAGCCATCGAGCGCGCCATCGGCGTTATCGAGTTCGATATCGCCGCCCGACAACCCCGCCTCGCCGGACAGGCTGACCTGTTCCGTGAAGGCCAGGCCGCCCTTGGCCAGCGGCTGGTACGCGGTATTCGCCGGCACCTCCACCGGCCCGGTGACGTAGGGCCGCGAAGCGATATACCGCATCACCTCGCTGCCAGCCACATTCACCTGCGCCTCGATCAGCACCATGCGGATGGCCGACGGGCTTTGCAGCCATTCCTGAAATTGCGCATCGGTCATGCGTATTCTCCTTTCACTGCATTGGCCCAGGCGGATGCCCGGGACGATTTGTCCACGCCATCGACCACCGTCCTGGCGGCGTTGGCGTTCGATTCAAAGGTGGCCTGGATGGTGGCGCCCGTTTGCGCCCGCTGGTCGGCGCGCAAGCCTTCCAACTCCACGCGCATGGCCTGGTTGTCTTCGCGCAGGCCGCGGATTTCGGCCACCAGAACCTCGGAGCCGACGTTCGCCGCCGACGAGTAGCGCACGGGGTCGAAGACCGCCGCTGTCACGGGGGAAGTGATCGCGGCAAGCGCGGCGACCACGGGAGGATGATTCAGTTTCACGCCCAGGTCCGCCGCACCGCCCATCGCCGCCCGCAGACCGGCGATGGCCTGCGCCACCGTCAGCACGCTGTCGTTAATGGTGATCAAGCCCGATACCTGGGCATTGAGCGCATCCAGGCTGGCCTGCTGCACGTCGACCTGCGCGGCCGCCCACTTCAACGCTTCCTTGTTCGCTTCCACCACGCGGGCATAATCGGCCGCATAGCGGGCGTCGGAAGCGTTGACCACTTGCGACGCCGTCAGAAACGCCTGTTCGGCGGCCGACAGCCCCGATTGCGCCGTCGTGTCGCCCGCATTCGCAGCCGCCAGGGTTTTCTCGAACTGCGCCCGCGCTTCAGCGTACTTCTGCTCCGGCGTCAGCGTCGACTGGGCGCCCAGCGCCATGCTGGCATTGAGCCCGTTCAAGGTCGTCACCCACGATTTCGACTTCTCCAGCGCCGACTTGGCCGCCGCAGATTCGGTTTCATAAGCCTTGGCCAGCGCATCCTTTGCACTGGTCACCGCCTTGACGGCCTGGATCTGGTCGAACAACCCGCGATTGGCATCAGCGACGCTGGCTCGCTGCGCGGCCAGCAACTGCGCTTCAGTTTTCGTCAGTTCGTTCAACTGCTGCTGCAGATCCTTGCGTTCGCTGGCGATGTCGCTGGCCGTCTTGTTCACTTCGGCCAGTTCACCGGTGGCGGCGGTGAGGTCGGCCGCATAATCGGCCGCCTTCTTGAACGGTTCGGCGATGGCAAGCAGCTGCACGTACATGTTCTGGCCGGCAGCCGTGTTCAAGTCCTGCGCCAGCACCAGCGCCTTGAATTGCTCGCTCGTCGTCACGCCGGACTGTCCCATCGCCGCCATGGCACTACGCACCGACTTGGTGACCGGATCCATCTGCTCGGCCTCGGTCAGGAAATTCTGCACGAAAAAGCTGGTACCACTGGTCAGGGTATCGAGGTCGCCCGCCGCTTGAATCAGGCTTTCGCTCAGCGCCACGGCGGAAAGGCCGGAGGTGTTGAAGGACTTGCCCAGCACGGCCAGCACGTCCGACACCTGCATGTAGTTGTTGGCCACACGCGCCAGGGTTTCCAGGTAGCCCTCGCCCACTGCCTGGTATTTTTCCAGACCGCCCACGCCGAACTTCGCCATGTCGTCGCCCAACTTGGAAAAAGCCGCTTCCAGGGCCTTTTGCATTTCCTCGCCCTTCAAGTCCTTCAGGCTGATCTTGCCCAGGCTGACGACGAAGGAATTCAAGCGCGCCGTGAAGGCATCGCCGCCCATACCCAGGGAATCGGCTGCAGCCACGACGCTTGTGCGCAGGCCAAGCACGATTTTCGTAAACTGGTCATTCGTTTCCAGTCCCATGGCCGTAAGATTCGTGGACTTCTTGTCGCTGGAAAACCAGCCACCGGACTTCTTGATATCGACATAGGAATTCACGTCGAAGCGCTTAGTATCAAGGTCGCCCAGGCGCGACGAGTTGGTGACTATCCCGACATCCTGCACCGTGGTCTTGCCGCCAAAGATGCTGCTGACGACATTACCTATGAAGCCGCCGCTGGAACTGCCTTTGGTTCCCAGCGCGGACGTCAGGATGTCCGAACGCACGAGCAAGCTGCCCAGGCCACCGATGCCCGAGACGATCTGCTTGAGCGAGACCACCATCGACGACGAATACGCCAGGCCCAGGCCGGAGTTTTTCTCCATGATTTCCAGGCTCTTGGTGATCGACGCCGACTTCGCGGATGAATCGCCGAGCACCGTGCCAGTGCCATTGGCGGCTTGGCGATCCTTCGCCGTCGTGTCGACGCCGCCACCGCCGCCGCTGAAGGCGCCGCCCAGCACGGCGGCAATCGCCGCTGCCGCTGCCGCATAGCCCCATGGTCCCATGGAGCTCATGAAGGACATGAACACGCCGGGTACCTTGGCCGCATTCTGCGCCGTCTGGCCGGCCATCACTGCCCCCGTCTCTGTGGCCTGCCCGACCACCACGCCCGCGGCCGACGAGCCCGAGACAAACAGGCTGGTGGCCAGTTTTTGCAATTGGCCCGCCATTTCCACAGCGCGGAAAGCTTTTTCGGCCCCTTCCATCAACTTGTAGCCCGTACTGTTTTCCTTGAAGAAGCCCTTGGCGGCGCCAGCCATGTCGCGGTAACCCTTGACCTGTGCCTTCGCGCCATCCTCGCGTGCCTTCGATTCCGCAGCCTCTTTTTTGGGTTTGTCCTCTCCGGCGTCCGCGAGTCCTTCGCTCAGGGTGCGTTGAATGTCACGCTGCGCCTTCTGGTAATCGGCAAAGGCCGTACCCAGCTTGCCGACCGCCGCTCCCGCCTTGCCGAACGCCTTTTCCAGCGCATCGCCCATGGCCTTGGCGCCATCGATCATGTCTTTCCACGTTTTTTCGTCCGCCGCCTTGGCGTCGGCGCGACTCTTGGTCTCCTTTGCCTTGGCCTCCTCGTCGCGTTTCTTCGCCGCCGCCTCCTTCTCCTGGCGTGCCGTTTCCTCCAGTTGCGCCAGGTCGGCGTTGACCTGCTGCTGCACGCGCAGCTGTGCGGCGCCTGCTTCGGCGATCTTGTTGTCCCTTTCCTGCTGGCCCTGCGCCGTCTTCGCCTGAAAACCTGTCAAGACCTCGGCCTGTTGCTGGTAGGCTGCCACCTCTGCATCTCCGCGCGCGCGGATCGCCACGCGGCGGCTCGCAAAAAACTCATCCTCGCTCAAGGCGCCGCCCTTGCGGCGCGCTTCGTCGAGCTTGGCCTGCTGGTCATAACCTTCAGTCTTGATGCGCAATGCGCTTTGAATCGCATGCAACTGACCTGCCAGCACTGCGTCGCGAGGGTCGGAACCTGCCGCTGGAGGTGCGGCAGTCCTGGCAGGTGCGGCAGTCCGGGAAGGTGCCGCAAACGAGGCTCGCATATTCTGCCGCAGCTCTTTCTCCTTGTCGGCAGAGAAGGGAACACCGGCGGCTCTGGCATTGGCCAGGGTTTCCTCAAGCTGCTTGATTTCCGCGACCTCTCGCTCCGCCTTGGTGACATAGCGCTTCTGCAGCTCGCCCAGCTCCTTGACGGCCTGCTTGGAGTCGGCATTGCGTTTCGATTCCGCCTGGTCGGCCTTCGCCTTTGCTTCCAGCTGCGTCTGCTTGTTCATCGCCACTGCCAACGCCTTGGCCTGCTCCTGCTCAAACTGTTCCATCTGGGCGCCGGTCAATCGCGCCGCCGGGTGCGTGCCGGGAACCAGCTGGCCAGTGCGGCGCACGTCGGCCGTGCGTTTCTTGATTTTTTCGATCTCGTCTTCCGGCGTCTCTTCGCGTCCGATAGAACGCATGCCATCCATGAAACTGGACCAGAGATTCTTGCTGCCTTGCAGCAAGGTACCGATCATGCTGAGCTTTTCAGCGCGTTTTTGCAGACCTGCATTGATCAAGTCACTCGCCATGACCATGGCCTCTTGCGTCTTGCCTTCCTTTTCCAGCGCCGCGATATGCGCGTACTGGGCACCCGTGAGGATGTTGTAATTCTTGTCGTGCGTATCGACCCAATTGGTGACGCCATCGGCCATCGTCGCAAAGTCGGCCGCCACAGCGCCAGCCGATTGGCCATTCATTTGCGCCATGGTGACGGCGGCAGCGCCCACGGAATTGAGCGCTTCACTGGTGAACTGGCCCGTTTCCACCAGAGTTTGCAAGACCACGCGGGTATCGCCCAGGCCACCCTGGCTGGCATCAGAAACCGACGCCACCATGGTGTTGAACTGGCCTTCCGTGATGCCGGCGGCATTCCCGGTCAGCTCCAGGGCACGGGAGAACTTGTCCGATTCCAGCTGGCCCTGCACGAAGGCCTCGGCCACGAACGCAGCCACGTCGGCCGCCATCTGCAGCGCCAGCAACGGCCCCGCACCAAGGCGCTTCAAGGCCAATTCCGTCAAGCCGGTGGCGTTGGCCATCTCCCCAAGGCCGTCCTTGATCTGCCCGATGTCGGCGTTCAAGCTGCCTTCGCCAATCTTGGCCGAGGCTTTGGCAAAGCCATCGACCGCGGCCATACCCTTGAACATGGCATCCGCAGCGGCGCTGCTTTCGTCACCGAGCACTTTGGACGCGTCTGCCGCCGCGCGTGCCGCTTCGGCCTGCGCGCGTACCCGTGGTTCGAAGTTGCCAAACTTGGTACTGGCTTCCTCAACTTGATCGCCTGTCTGTTTACTGGCGGTAGCCAGGTCATTCACCGCCTGCGTCCCCGCCTTGATCTCCGCCGCATTCACGGCAATTTTTAACTCTGTTATCTCTGGCATGTTTGGCCCATAAAAAAGGCCGCGCATGGCGGCCGGGTTGGAAAATGCGGGTCAGCCCGCCGCATGCTGGTGCGACAGGAACAGCGCGTCGAGCTGGTCGAGCAACTGGTGCTCGAACGGCTCGATGGCGATGGCGTGGCGCGCCTGCCAGGCGAGGATTTCCGTGCTGGCGATGGGATTGACGGCCATGCCGTTCTGCCGCTTGCGGTTCAATTGCGCGAACCATTCCCACACGTGGGCCAGCTCGAACGGCATGGCCGGCGCCTCCCGCTCGGGCGGCGCGCGGTACAGCGGATGGCGCCGGGCGGCATCGATATGCTCGCCCTTGGCATGGCCATCGGCCGCCCGCGCGCCGCGCTCGAACTGGTGCCCGGCATAGCGCAGCAGGCTGGCCGTCAGAGTTTCAAAAAATTCGACTCGTTTTCCAGCGCCGTCGTGACCTTTTCTTGCCAGGTCGGGTATTTTTCAAAGGCCGCTTCCAGCAGCGCCGGATCGAGCGGCACGGGTGCGCCATTGCTGGTGAAGCCGTACCAGCCCGTCACCACGGCCAGCGCCAGGCGTTTCTGGTTGCCGTCGATGGCTTGCACCAGCAATTCCGCGCCTTCGTCGGTGGAGGCGTCGATGGCCGTCTTGCGGCGCGCCGATTTCTTGTAGCCTTCGGCGCGCACGGCGTTGTTGGCGACGCGGTATTGTTCGCTGTTCTTGCCGACGATGGTCAGGCCGGCCACCGCTTCGCCATCCGCATCGAAGATAACGGGCACGTCGAACGTGACGGGCGTGGCTGCCGCGTGGATGTTACCGATGTCGAAACCTGCCTGGATTTTTTGCGCGTTGTTCATGTGTGATGCTTTCTGGATGAAGTAAAAGTAAAAAGGCCGCCATCGCGGCGGCCCCGGTGCAGGCGCTAGCCGCTTACAGCGCGCTATCCTGAATGGTCAGGGTGGTCGCTTCGTGCTGCGCGTCGGCGCCCTTGTAGCGCAGGACGTCGAAGGCGCAGGTGACGATCTTGTTTTTCTCGCCGTCGTCGATCTTGGCCGAGGTGATCTTGATGCGGCCCATGGCCAGCGCCAGCACGTCGGCTGCCGGCGCCGTGCCCGACGCCATGGCGTAGGCCAGCGGGATTTCCGTCTCGGACTTGAAGTAGTCGAGGTAGGTGGCATCCTGCAGCAGCACCGTGAACTGGCCAGAGCCCATCACCTTGCCGCGCGAGGCAGCCGTGGCGTACTTCGAGCCGATCACCGGGTCGACCTTGACCTGGCCGTCGAGCGAGACGGACATGCCGGTGCAGATCTGCGACGGGATGCCGTTCACCGACAGCATCGCCGTGGCGCCCGAGAATTTGCCGGTGCCCGGTGCAGCCAGGGGAGTGGCGAAATGCGGCACGGCCGTGGTCGGACCTTCCGACTTGCCCATCAGGGTGAAGTCCAGGCTGGTGATGCCGTTCGGCTGCACGGCGATATCCATCTTGCTGACCAATTGATCGACGAAGCTGCGGTGCACGCCGATCTTCGGGTCCTGCACTTCGGCCGTGAACCAGTCGGTGGTATGACCGGTCAACGGGGTGAAACTGCGCTTGCCGACCGCCGCCACACCGACCGAATCGCCGGCCGCCTTGACGATCATGGCCGAACCGTCCATGAACTGGCCATTCAGGTTGGTGGCCGTGACCGACGTGACGAAGAAGTTCTTCGCGTTGTTGGCGGCGGCCGGCGCCGTCATGCCGGTGATGCGCACGACGCTGCCGGCACGGAAACCTTCCGCCAGCCAGGAACCGGCGCTGCGCGTCAGGCCGGAGGCGGCAGCGGCGATGGTGGTTTGCGCGGCAGCCACGCCGCCCGCCGTGAAGTCGCGGCGCAGCAGCGCAGCCATCAGCGGTGCATACGTGCCGCACGCCGCTTCGGCCTTGATGGCGCCCGTGGTGCGGAAGTTGCCCAGGCGGGTATCGCCCTGCTGCTGGCTGGCGTCGATTTCGGCGCTCGCGTATTTGTCCGCTTCCGTATCGAAGGTAGCCGTGACGCGGGGATAAATCTGGCCGCCACCGGCGGCGGCCTTGCTGCCTTCGGCGCTTTGTTTGCTGATGACGATCACGCTGTCGATGCCGTTTGCTGTCGATGCCATAGTTGTAAAACCTTTCGTGGGATAAAAAAAGACCGCCAGCGGCGGTCTTGGGGAAGGAACTGCGAATAATCGGGAAGACAAAAACCCGCACGCGGCGAGGCGGCGGGCTGGCGTCCGGATGGCGCGAGGCCATGCCGGATGGATAGTGGGCGAAGGGGCCATGAAGGCCGTTCGCTGCGCTGATTTCCCCTATCGGTGTCGCGCCGAAAGCGCGTCGATTACGAGTGGAGAAGCATGTGGTGTACTGCGGTATTGGCTGTGTTGCTGTTGCTGCGTGATCGAGACTCTATTGTAGGGGCGTTTTTTTCAGTGCCGGGCATATTGCAAAAAAAATTTCAGTGACCGAGGCGGCGCATGGCGCGGGCGCTGTGCGACTGGAAGATGCCTTCCAGTTCGCTGACCATGTCCTTGATGCGTTCGAGCTCGAAGCCGCCGGAACAGCTGATGGCCGCTTCGCCCCCACCGTGGCACGCCTTGCAAACGACAGGCGCGCCAGCCTGCATGGCGGCGACGACGCCCGTGCCGTGGCAGACCTTGCATTTGCTGTCGAGCCAATGCGCGAGCGACGCTTCGGCCACGCGGCGGTACAAGGTATTGGCCGCCTGCGCATCCCAGGCCGTCTGCGCCTTGACCCAGCGCCGCGCGCGGCCCTTGTGCGTCACGGCCGCCGTCCAGGCGCGCAGCAACTGCGCGAGATTGCCGGCATTGCCTTCAAACAGGCGGCTGACGGTGCCGTCCGCATACTTGACGCGGCACAGCAAGGCGCCCATGTCGCCGGCCAGCGCGGCGGCGGCGATGACATCCAGGTCGTGGTGGACGGCATCGTCGCGCAGGTTCTGCGACGACAGCGATGCGATGAATTTTTCTGCGAATCCCATGATATCTCCTCGTTGATACTAATCGTTATTCTGGGCCGGGCCAAACAGGGCCGCCACCAGCGGATCGCGGCTGGCCGTGCCGCGTGCCCAGCTGGCCGTGCGGCGCACTTGCGGCGGCAGCTCGGCCCAGCCATCGACCTCGTCGTCCTGCTCGCCCAGCGCATACAGGGCGGGCCGCTGGCGTCCCGGCTCCGTGCAATGCCGCTGCGCCAGATGAATCTGCCCCATGCCGCACATGTGGCGCAAATAGCGGCTCATGGTGCCCGCATCGAGTCCCAGCAAGGCGGACAACTGCGCCGCGCTGGCCTGGCCCTGCTCGCGGATGTACTGCGCGATGCGGGCGATGTGCAGCTGTGACTTCTTGCTGCGTCCCTGTAACTGGCGCCCCTGCCGTGGCGCCGCCCTGCTTTCAACCAATTGACTGCTGTTCAACATCTGCCTGACCTCCCGTGGTGCCGCCAACCGGCAGACGCTGTAGTGCGTTTGCGACAGGCAACGAGTGGACTTTATCAATCGCTAATGTTAAAGTCAAGCATTTGGTAATTTATCAAACGGTAAATTTCAGGTTTAATGTGGAGATGAATATGTATCAATACAGACGCGACCGCCTGCTGGCCCTGATCCGCGAACACTACGACAACACGCGCAAGAAAATTTCCGACGTCAGCGGCTGGAGCGAGGCGCGCATCTCGCAAATCCTCTCGCCCAGCTACCGCGAGGGACGCGCCTTCAGCGAAAAAATCGCGCGCAAGCTGGAAGCGGATCTGCAGTTGGACAGCATGTACTTCGACCAGGGCGCGGCGCCCGACCAGGCGGCCATGGCCGCGCGCGCGCTGGCCGGCGCGCAGCCCGTGGTCGTGGAAGATGGCGAGGACGAACGTTTTTACCCGATCCGCAAGGTCAAATTGCGCCTGTCGGCGGGCATCACGGGCTTTGCCATCGAACCGGAAACGCACGACGGCAGCACCATCAGCGTGCCGCGCAGCTGGGTCGAGCGCAATGGCTACCACCCTGAAAAACTGGTGGCGATCAAGGTCAAGGGCGAGAGCATGGAGCCGGCCCTGTACGAGGACGACGTGGTGATCATCAATACGGCCGACAGCCGGCCGGCCGATGGCGTGGTATTCGCGATCAACTATGAAGGCGAACCGGTGGTCAAGCGCATGGCGCGCGATATCGGCGAATGGTGGCTGACGTCGGACAACCCGGACCAGCGCAAATACCACCGCAAGCTGTGCCGCGGCAATGAATGCCTGATCGTGGGCAGGGTCGTGCGCAAGGAAAGCGACCGCATTTGAAAGCGAAATTTATCGATTGATAAACTTCGCTTTCAATTGGGCGTTTACGCCAGCGCTGCCTGGATTTGCTGCAGCGCGGCCGGATCATCCATCGACGTCAGGTCGCCCGGGCTGCGCCCTTCGCAGATGGCCTGGATCGAACGGCGCAGCAGCTTGCCCGAACGCGTTTTCGGCAGCTGCGCCACGAACAGCACGCGCGCTGGCCGCGCCACGGCGCCCAGCTGGCGGTCGACGACGGCCATCACTTCGCGCTCCAGCACCGCTTTCGCGTCAACGCTGTCGAAACCCTGCGGATCCTTCAGGATCACGAACGCCATCGCCACCTGGCCTTTGAGCTTGTCCTCCACGCCCACCACCGCCACTTCCGATACGTTCGGATGGCTGGTGATGCTTTCCTCGATTTCGCGCGTGCCCAGGCGGTGGCCGGCCACGTTGATCACATCGTCCGTGCGGCCCAGAATAAAGTAATAGCCATCCGCATCGCGCACGCCCCAGTCGAAGGTGGAATACACTTGCCGGCCGCTGAAGGTGGACCAATAGGTGTCGACGAAACGCGCATCGTCGCCGTACACCGTCTGCATGCAGCCGGGCGGCAGCGGGCCTTCCAGCACCAGCACACCCTTCTCGTTCGCGCCGCACTCCTCGCCCGTCGCTTCGTTGAGCAGCCTGACCTGGTAGCCGTACATGGCCAGGCCGGGGCTGCCCAGGCGCGTCGGCGTGTCGGCCACGCCTTTCGCCACCGAGAGAATCGGCCAGCCCGTCTCCGTCTGCCAGTAGTTGTCGATGATGTCCACTTTCAGTTCATCGGCGATCCACTGCGAGGTGGTTTCATCGAGCGGCTCGCCCGCCAGGTACAGCGCCTTCAATGACGACAGGTCGTATTTGCGCATCAGTTCCACCGGGTGCTTGCGCAGCACGCGGATGGCAGTCGGCGCCGAGAACATGCGCGTGACCTTGTATTTCTCGACGATGCTCCACCAGATGCCCGCATCGGGGCAGATGGGTAAGCCCTCGTACAGGATGGTGGCCATGCCGGCGATCAGCGGGCCGTACACGATGTAGGAATGGCCCACCACCCAGCCGATATCCGAGGTGGCAAAGAAGGTTTCTCCGGGCTTGCCGCAGAAGTTGTACTGCATCGACGACGCCAGCGCCACCGCGTAGCCGCCCACGTCGCGCTGCACGCCCTTCGGTTTGCCCGTCGTGCCCGAGGTGTACAGCACGTAAGACGGCTCATTCGATTCGAGCCAGGTGACGGGCACCCGCGCATCCAGATGCCGCTCGCGCAGTGTCGCGTAATCGACGTCGCGGCCCGGCATCAGTTCCATCGGCACCAGGTGGCGGTCGACCAGCAGCACCTGCCGCGGCTTGTGCACGGCGATGCGGATGGCTTCGTCGAGCAACGGCTTGTAGGCAATCGCCTTGCCATTGCGCGAACCGGCATCGGCGGAAAACACCAGCTTGGGTTGCGCATCGTCGATGCGGCTGGCCAGGCTGTTGGCGGCAAAGCCGCCGAACACCACGGAATGCACGGCGCCGATGCGGGCGCAAGCGAGCATGGCGAACGCCGCCTCGGCGATCATCGGCATGTAGATCAGGACGCGGTCGCCCTTGACCACGCCCAGCGACAGCAACATGGCGGCACAGCGCTCCACTTCTCGCTGCAGTTCGCGAAAGCTGTAGATGCGCTCCGTGTTCGTTTCGGTGGAAATGGCGATCAGCGCGGCGGCATCGCCCTGGCTGTCCACCCAGCGGTCAACGGCGTTGTGGCACAAATTCGTGGTGCCGCCGACGAACCATTTGGCGAACGGTGGGCGCGAATAATCGAGCACTTGCGAAAACGGGGCGTTCCAGTCGATCTTGTCCGCTTCCTCGCGCCAGAAAGCCTCTGGCGTGTCGATCGAGCGTTGATAAAATGCTGCGAAATTCATGTCTCCTCCGGTATGCGTGCAATCTGGTATCGGGCTTGGGCGAACTGGCCTGGCCTCCTTATGTTTACTTTATGTTTACTATTTGTGTAGCATCTACCTGGGTCTTTCTTCCTTTATCTGCGTATGGATGCCCTCTCCAAAGATTTTTCAAACAGTTTTTTCGAGAGCGCGAACATCGCTGGCTGCGCCGCCTCGCAGGCGCGGCGCTCGGCGGCAATCCTGTCGCGATTCGCCGCCAAGGTGGCGCTGGTCAGCGGCATGCCGAACTGGCCATCGTCCGGCGCACCACCCTTCTGCGTCATGATGCGCTGCATGACGATGTCGCCCAGTGCCTTCTTGAAGTGCCCCGCTTCCCAGTACCAGCGCGTGCTGGCGTGGCGCTGTTGTTGCGTGGGGATCGGCTCGCAGTTGTAAGGCCCAAAGCCGCTGAAATCGGTCACGCTGATGCTGGCGGAAGGGTTCTTTTCCTTTACCGCCGCCACTTCCTGCACCACCTGCTGTTTCCACTCCTCGAACAGGGGCCACAGACCTGCTCCTTCGAACAGGGTGAGCATCTGCGCGTGGTAGGGATAGATCACCAGCTTGATATCGGCCTGCGTGGCCGACATCGCCAGCAAGAAGTCGTGCAGCGATTGAAAATCGCCGTCAGCAAAATCGGTTTTCGACATGGTGACAAATCGGGCGGCGCTTTTCTGCGCCCGATGCCTGAATACCTTGTCATAGCCATCGCGGACCGCATGTGCGCCATAGTCCAGCGCAGGATTGAGGCCGCTTGGCTCGATGGTGAACGCCGCCTTGTCATGCTGGATAAGCGGGGTTTTCACGGCGTCCTTGACCGAAGCCAGAGAAAACAAGGTATCGAAACGCCAAAATCCAGGAAGATGGCTGGACGGCGCCTCTGCGCGCGCCGGCGGCGCGATGGCCGGCGTCAGAAAATCAATGAATTCAAGGCCCACGATCACCGTCCCCGGTTTGATGCCAGCCTGGGTCAGCTGCCCGAACTGGCTGATGGCCGTCGCCATCCCCGTGCCGGGAATCCCCATGTTGTAGCCAGCGCCCTGCATTGCGCCAAATGCAGCGGCACGCGGATCGAAGCCGATCTCGGCGCGCGAGTTGCCCAGGATGATGAAGCGCGGCCGCAAGCGCAGCGCGTGTTCGTGCTTGATCTGGCTCTGGTAGCGTTCCAGCCCAGGTTTGACGGCGTTGAAGTTTTCGCGCCTTGCCACGCCATATAAATTGTAGGGGTCGACGATGTACACGAAGACGCATACCAGGCAGGCGCAGGACAGCAACACCAGCGTGAGGATGGACAGATAACGGGCATAAGAAGGTCTGCTCATTTTCAGCGCTCCCCGTCAAAACTGGAAATACAGAAAATCGGCGGGCTGGTTCAGGGCCAGGATGCTGGCCAGCGCCAGCAGCGCGATGGCCGCCGCCCACGCCGGCGAAGCACGCCACGTCAGCAGGCGCGCCATGTGGGGACCTGCCGCTCCTGTCGTGCTGGCACGCTGAAAATCCAGCGCCGGGGTACAGCGGCGCATGATCTGCTGCGTGTTCGGAAAGGCGAAGGCGAGCAGCGCCGCAATGCCTATCCACACCCAGGTTTTGACGAACTGGAAGCCTTCGCCCAGGTAAAACGTCACGCCCACCGTTTCCAGCAAGCGCTGCAGCGCAGGCACGCGGCTGGCCAGCGCGTCGGGTATGGCAATGCCGTTGCCACCCGCCATGCCCTGCAGGATAGCCCATGACGTCGCCATGTCCGGTGCGCGGAAAAAGACCCAGGCAACGCAGACGGCGGCAAAGGTGATGACGGTGGCGACGATCTTCCACGTCCGGCTATCGAGCGGCAGATGCAGGCGCCGCGCAACCTCGCTCCAGCCCTTGTGAATAGCCAGATAAGCGCCGTGCAGGAATCCCCAGACGATGAAATTCCACCCGGCGCCATGCCACAGGCCGCCCAGCACCATGGTGATCATCAGGTTCAGGTAGCGACGCACGGGCCCGCAGCGCTTGCCGCCCAGCGGGATGTACAGGTAATCGCGCAGGAAGCGCGACAGGGTCATGTGCCAGCGGCGCCAGAATTGCGCGATATTGCGCGCTTTGTAGGGCGAGTCGAAGTTCAAGGGCAGGCGCACGCCAAATAATCTCGACAAGCCGATGGCCATGTCGGAATAGCCGGAGAAATCGAAGTACAGCTGAAACGCGTACGCCAATACCCCGCCCCAGGCGGTCAGCAGCGTAGGCGCTGCGGGATCGCTGAATAGCGGCGCCGCGTACGGCCCGATGTTATCGGCCACCAGTACTTTTTTCGCCAGCCCGATGATGAAAATCGTCGAGCCGATGGCCACATTCCTGCCCGAAAGGCGGAAGATGCGCCGGTCCGCAAACTGCGGCATCATCTCCTTGTGGTGCAGCACCGGGCCGGCAATCAGGTGGGGGAAATACGTGACGAACAGCAGATAGTGGACAAAACGGCTTTCCTGCGCCTTGCCCTGGTAGGTATCGACCAGGAAGGCGATCTGGGTAAACGTAAAAAACGAAATCCCGATCGGCAGCACCACGTGCAGGATGGGCATGGGTTGCGCCAGCAATTGCGCCAGGCTGGCAACGAAGAAACCCGCATATTTGTAATAGGCGAGCAAGCCCAGGTTGGCGGCGATGGCCGCGATCAACAGGCCCTTGCGGTGGCGGATGCGTCCCGGCCCAAGCACGGTGGCGCAGCCGTAATTGAAGACGATGGAGCCGAGCAGCAGCGGCAGGTAGCGGTAATCCCACCAGCCATAGAAAAACAGCGAGGCGCCGGCCAGCCAGGCGGCAGCCCATAAGCGGCTGCGCCGTCCCAGGATGAAAAAACCGGCCAGCGTGACGGGCAGATATGCAAACAGGAAGACGTAGGAGTTAAATAGCATCTGTTCACCAGTCAGGAAGCATGGGAGGCCGCCAGCGCCTGCACTACGCTCACGTACATCGAGGCTGACGCTCCCCCATTTTCCTTGTCGCTCAGTTTCTTTGCTAGCAGAAATATCAACTGATCTGCATGCGCATTCGCCTGTTTGGCTTTAAAAGGCGTCGCCGGGTATGCGCACCACGCCTTCCATCAGCACGCGCGCGCTGCGGCTCATGATGGCCTTGGTGACGCTCCACACACCATCGGCCAGCGCCGCTTCCGCGCCCACCATCAGGGTGCCGGACGGGTGGCCGAAGCGCACGCTGGTTTTTTCGCCGCCGCCCGCCGCCAGGTTGACCAGGGTGCCGGGGATGGCCGCCGCCGTGCCGATGGCAACTGCGGCCGTGCCCATCATGGCGTGATGCAGCTTGCCCATGGACAGCGCGCGCACCAGCAGGTCGATCTCGCCCGCTGCCACCTGCTTGCCGCTCGATGACACATAGCCGGCCGGCTTGGCGACAAAGGCCACTTTCGGCGTGTGCTGGCGCTTCGCCGCTTCATCGAGGTGGGATATCAAACCCATGCGCAGGGCGCCATGCGCGCGGATGGTCTCGAAGCGGGCCAGTGCGGCCAGATCGCCATTGATGGCGTCCTGCAGCTCCGTGCCCGTGTAGCCGATGGCGTCCGCGTCGACAAAAATCGTCGGGATGCCGGCGTTGATCATCGTGACTTTCAACACGCCGATGCCGGGCACGTCGAGGTCGTCGACCAGGTTGCCGGTGGGGAACATGGCAGAGGTGCTACCGTCGCCGCCCTCTTCGTCCGCGGCCGGATCAAGGAATTCCAGTTTTACTTCGGCGGCCGGGAAGGTCACGCCATCGAGTTCGAAGTCGCCCGTTTCCTGTACTTCGCCGTTGGTCATGGGGACGTGGGCGATGATGGTTTTGCCGATATTGGCTTGCCAGATGCGCACCGTGGCGATGCCGTTTGCCGGCACGCGGGCGACGTCCACCAGCCCGCTGGCGATGGCGAACGAGCCAACGGCGGCCGACAGGTTGCCGCAATTGCCGCTCCAGTCGACAAACGGCTTGTCGATGGAGACCTGGCCGAACAGGTAGTCGACGTCGTGCTCAAGCTTGCTGCTTTTCGCCAGGATCACCGTCTTGCTGGTGCTCGAGGTGGCGCCGCCCATGCCGTCGATCTGCTTGCCGTACGGGTCAGGGCTGCCGATCACGCGCAGCAGCAGCGCATCGCGCGCGGCGCCCGGCACTTGCGCGCTGGCGGGCAAATCCTGCAGGCGGAAGAACACGCCCTTGCTGGTGCCGCCGCGCATGTAGGTGGCGGGGATTTTGATTTGGGGGGTGTGGGTCATTAGAGTTCCTGCGTTGAATTGCTGATTAAACCCAGAGGCAAAGAGCTGGGGTCAGACGGGGACGCCGAGTTCCGTCGGGTCTGACCCCTGATTTACGTTGCATCAATCGTGAATTACGCGGCTTTCGAAGACTCGAGGAAGTCCTGCGCAAACCGCTGCAGCACGCCGCCGGCCTCATAGATCGACACCTCTTCCGCCGTATCGAGGCGGCAGGTGACGGGCACTTGCACCGTTTCGCCGTTCTTGCGGTGGATGACGAGGGTCAAAGTGGAGCGCGGCGTGCGCTCGCCGACGACGTCGTAGGTTTCACTGCCGTCCAGGCCCAGGGTCTTGCGGTTCACGCCAGACAGGAACTCCAGCGGCAAGACGCCCATGCCCACCAGGTTGGTGCGGTGGATGCGTTCAAAACCTTCGGCCACGATGGCTTCCACGCCGGCCAGGCGCACGCCCTTGGCGGCCCAGTCGCGCGAGGAACCCTGGCCATAGTCGGCGCCGGCGATGATGATCAATGGCTGCTTGCGCTCCATGTACACCTCGATGGCTTCCCACATGCGCGAGATCGTGCCTTCCGGCTCGATGCGCGTGAGCGAACCGGCTTTGACTTTGCCGTCCTCGATGACCATCTCGTTCTTCAGGGTCGGGTTGGCAAACGTGGCGCGTTGCGCCGTCAAATGGTCGCCCCGATGCGTGGCGTAGGAATTGAAGTCTTCCTCCGGCAAACCCATTTTCGCCAGGTACTCGCCGGCCGCGCTATCGAGCATAATGGCGTTCGATGGCGACAAGTGGTCGGTGGTGATGTTGTCGCCCAAAACGGCCAGCGGACGCATGCCCTTCAATGGCCGCGCGCCAGCCAGCGCGCCTTCCCAGTACGGCGGACGGCGGATATACGTCGTCTGCGGACGCCAGTCGTACAGGGGGCTGACCTTGATGCCGTCGTCCGCCTGCGCGGCGAACATCGGAATGTACACCTTGCGGAACTGCTCCGGCTTGACGCTGGAGGCGACGATGGCGTCGATTTCCTCGTCGGATGGCCAGATATCCTTCAGCAAAATCGGCTTGCCGTCCGCGTCAATCCCCAGCACATCCTTCTCGATATCGAAGCGGATGGTGCCGGCGATCGCGTAGGCCACCACCAGCGGCGGCGAGGCGAGGAAAGCCTGCTTCGCGTACGGGTGGATGCGGCCGTCGAAGTTGCGGTTGCCCGACAAAACGGCCGTGGCGTACAGGTCGCGCGACACCACTTCATCCTGGATCACGGGGTCGAGCGCGCCCGACATGCCGTTGCACGAGGTGCAGGCAAACGCCACGACGCCGAAGCCCAATGTTTCAAGTTCCGGCATCAGGCCCGCTTCCTGCAGATACAGTTCCACGGTTTTCGAGCCGGGTGCCAATGAGGATTTCACCCAAGGTTTACGCGTGAGGCCCAGGCGGTTCGCATTGCGCGCGATCAGGCCGGCGGCGATCATGTTGCGCGGGTTGTTCGTGTTGGTGCAGCTGGTAATGGCCGCGATGATGACGGCGCCGTCCGGCATCTTGCCCGGCTCGTTTTCCACCACGCCGGAAATGCCGCGCGCAGCCAGTTCCGACGTCGGCACTCTGTTGTGCGGATTCGACGGCCCGGCGATATTGCGCACGACGGATGACAGGTCAAACGTCAATACGCGCTCGTACTGCGCGTCGACCAGGCTGTCGGCCCACAGGCCCGTCTCTTTGGCGTACAGCTCCACCAGTTTCACCAGTTCGTCGTCGCGGCCCGTCAGTTTCAGATACTTGATGGTTTGCGCGTCGATGTAGAACATGGCGGCCGTGGCGCCAAATTCCGGCGCCATGTTGGAAATCGTGGCACGGTCGCCCAGGGTCAGGTGCGATGCGCCTTCGCCAAAGAATTCCAGGTAGGACGAGACGACCTTCTGCTTGCGCAGGAACTCCGTCAGCGCCAGCACGGTATCGGTAGCCGTGATGCCCGGCTGCGGTTTGCCCGTCAGCTTGACGCCGATGATGTCGGGCAAACGCATCCACGAGGCGCGGCCCAGCATCACGCTTTCCGCTTCCAGACCGCCCACGCCGATGGCGATCACGCCCAGCGCGTCAACCATCGGCGTATGCGAATCCGTGCCCACCAGGGTGTCGGGATAGGCCACGCCATCCTGCACCTGGATCACGGGCGACATGCGCTCGAGGTTAATCTGGTGCAGGATGCCATTGCCCGGCGGGATCACGTCGACGTTTTTAAACGCTTTCTTGGTCCAGTCGATGAAATCGAAACGGTCTTCGTTGCGGCGGTCTTCGATGGCGCGGTTCTTGGCGAAGGCGTCGGGGTCGAAACCGCCGCATTCGACGGCCAGCGAATGGTCGACCACCAGCTGCGTGGGCACCACCGGGTTGACCAGGGCCGGGTCGCCGCCCTGGGCCGCGATGGCGTCGCGCAAGCCGGCCAGGTCGACCAGGGCCGTCTGGCCCAGGATGTCATGGCAGACGACGCGCGCGGGGAACCACGGGAAATCGAGGTCGCGCCGGCGTTCGATGAACTGGCTCAGCGAAGCATTCAATGTCGCCGGGTCGCAGCGGCGCACGAGGTTTTCGGCCAGCACGCGCGAGGTGTAGGGCAAGGTGGCGTAGGCGCCTGGCTGGATCGCATCGACGGCGGCGCGCGTGTCGAAATAGTCTAGCTGGGTGCCCGGCAAGGGCTTGCGGTGCAAGGTATTCATCGGGGTAGTCAATGCAGTACTCATTATTTGCGGTCCTTGATCGGCACGAATTCCAGATCTTCCGGGCCCACGTAGTTGGCGCTCGGGCGGATGATCTTGTTGTCGATGCGCTGCTCGATGATGTGGGCGGCCCAGCCCGAGGTGCGCGAGATGACGAACAGCGGCGTAAACATCGCCGTCGGCACGCCCATCATGTGGTAGGACACGGCCGAGAACCAGTCCAGGTTCGGAAACATGTTCTTGATTTCCCACATGACCGATTCCAGGCGCTCGGCGATGTCGAACATTTTCGTGGAACCGGCTTCCTGCGACAGCGAACGGGCCACTTCCTTGATGACGACGTTGCGCGGGTCGGAAATCGTGTAGACGGGGTGGCCGAAACCGATCACCACTTCCTTGTTGGCCACGCGCTCGCGGATATCGGCTTCCGCTTCGTCCGGGTTGTCGTAGCGCTTCTGGATCTCCAGCGCCACTTCATTCGCGCCGCCGTGTTTCGGACCGCGCAGCGCGCCGATGGCGCCCGTGATGGCCGAGTGGATGTCCGACCCCGTGCCCGCGATCACGCGGCTGGTGAAGGTCGAGGCATTGAATTCATGTTCCGCGTACAGGATCAAGGACGTGTGCATGGCTTTTTCCCACGATGCCGACGGTTTTTCGCCATGCAGCAGGTGCAGGAAGTGGCCGCCGATCGAGTCGTCGTCCGTTTCCACTTCGATGCGCTTGCCGTTATGGCTGTAGTGGTACCAGTACAGCAGCATGGAGCCGAACGACGCCATCAGGCGGTCGGCGATGTCGCGCGCCCCCGGCGCGTTATGGTCGTCTTTTTCCGGCAAGGTGCAGCCCAGCACGGACACGCCCGTGCGCATCACGTCCATCGGGTGGGCGGCGGCCGGCAGCGCTTCCAGCGCCAGCTTCACTGCCGACGGCAAGCCGCGCAGGGATTTCAGCTTGGCCTTGTAGCCTTTCAATTCAGCGGACGTCGGCAGCTTGCCGTGCACCAGCAGGTAGGCGATTTCCTCGAACTCGCAGCTGTCGGCCACGTCCAGGATGTCATAGCCGCGGTAATGCAAATCGTTGCCGGTCTTGCCGACCGAGCACAGCGCCGTGTTGCCGGCGGTGACGCCGGACAGGGCGACGGATTTTTTAGGCTTGAAAGTGGCGGCTTGCGGTGCGTTCATTGATTTCTCCAAAAATTGACTAGTCTCGGTTGCATCACTGCGGGGCCGGCATGCGGCCCCTGCTTCTTGCTTATTTCTGCTTATTTCTTTTGCGCGGCGAACAGCGCGTCGAGCTTTTGTTCGAAGTCATGGTAATTGATCGATTCATACAGCTCCATGCGCGTCTGCATGGTGTCGACGACGTTCTTTTGCGTGCCGTCGCGGCGCAGCGCCTGGTACACGTTTTCCGCCGCCTTGTTCATGGCGCGGAAAGCGGACAGCGGATACAGGGCCAGGCCCACGTGCGCGCTGCGCAATTCGTCCAAGGTGAACAGCGGCGTGGAACCGAATTCCGTGATGTTGGCCAGGATAGGCACGTTGACGGCCTTGGCGAAGGTGGCGTACATGTCCAGATCCGTGATGGCTTCCGGGAAGATCATGTCGGCGCCCGCTTCGACGCAGGCGACGGCGCGTTCCAAAGCCGATTCCAGGCCATCGACGGCCAGCGCATCGGTGCGCGCCATGATGACGAAGTTCGGGTCCGTGCGCGCATCGACGGCCGCCTTGATGCGGTCGACCATTTCTTCCTTGCTCACGATTTCCTTGCCAGGACGGTGGCCGCAGCGCTTGGCGCCCACCTGGTCTTCGATGTGCAGGCCAGCCGCGCCGAACTTGATCATCGATTTCACGGTGCGCGCCACATTGAATGCGGACGAACCGAAACCCGTGTCGGCGTCGACCAGCAGCGGCAGGTCGCACACGTCGGTGATGCGGCGGATGTCGGTCAGCACATCGTCCAGGCTGGAAATGCCCAGGTCAGGCAAGCCCAGCGAGCCGGCCGCGACGCCGCCGCCGGACAGGTAGATGGCCTTGTAACCGGCGCGCTTGGCCAGCAAGGCGTGGTTGGCGTTGATGGCGCCGACGACTTGCAACGGGGATTCTTCCTGGACGGCCTTGCGGAATGCGGCACCTGCGGAGTATTGAGTCATGTGTTCACCTTATGGGTTTCGGATGGTCCCGAATGTTTCACGGAGTGGCTATGAGCATAAGTATTGCAAATGCCGTGCCAGGCCCCTTCGACCAGTGGAAAAACCCATTGTCGCAGAGCGAAAAGGTGGGCAAACGGCTGTGGGGGCCGCGCAGCGTGGCTGTCACGCGAGGGAACAGCGATGTCACGTTTGGCGTCAACAACGTTTCACATTTGTTTCAATCAATTCATTTTGAAACATTGAATGAAACATGCAACAGACAGGAAAACAGCGCGTATGAAAAAAAGCCGGCGGGCGCCGGCTGAGAGTGATATTAGGAGCTAAAACTAGGCCAGCCGCACCAGCGGATTGGCGATGATGTTGTCGATCTGGCGCACGGCTTCTTCGCAGGCGGCGGCAATGGCGCCCTCCTCGTCGTCGCGCACGAATTGCATGGTCGAGCCTTCGAATACTTCCAGGCCTTCCACGGTGGCGCGTTCGATATCGCAACTGGCCGACCATCTGCCGTCGGTGGTGGGCACGGCCAGGGGAACGATTTCCCAGCCTTTATAGTGAATTTTAGAACTGCTATCCATGGGGTGCCTCCTTGGTGACTGACTCAATAGTGGAAATCGTAGCATGAAGCGCGACTGGCAGCGACGTGTTTCACGCGCCAGCCGTAGTCAGGCGCAGTTTCGGGCTAAACGATTTACGCTCGCTCAAGGGCGCAGCAGATTATCCACTTCCGTCCTGGCCACTTCCAGGCCAGCCGTGCAAGCCGTCTCGGGCGCCGCATAGCCGCCCAGGGTGCGGCTGCGCGTGATCGCCTGCGCCTCGGGTTCACCTTCGCGCTGCAAGCGGTAGGTAAAATCCCATAAATCGTCGTTATCCTTTTGCGGGGTCACGGAAATCGTAAAACCGCGGTACTGTTCGCTGCGTGCAGTGATATCGTTCATGAATTCCTCCTTGGAAGAATGAGGTTACCATGCTGCAAGCGTCAGGGTGCGCACGACTGTGACGGACGCTTATCTGTTTTTCGCATGTTAAATGTCGATTTGCAGCATTTTTTTAGCGAACTCTGACGATATAATGCCCTTCCCTTGCCCGTCCCTTGCCGCCGTGATGACTCCACAAATCCAAGCTTTCTTCGACCCCGCCACCGCCACCGTCACCTATGTTGTCTACGAAGCCGATGGCCGCGACTGCGCCATCATCGATTCCGTGCTCGACTACGACCCCAAGGCGGGCCGCACCTCGACCGCCTCGGCCGACAAGGTGATCGCTTTCGTGCGCGAACACGGCTTGCAGTGCCGCTGGCTGCTGGAAACCCATGCGCATGCCGACCACTTGTCCGCCGCGCCCTACCTGCAGCAGCAGCTGGGCGGCGACGTGGCCATCGGCGCCGCCATCCAGACGGTGCAGCAGGCGTTCGCGGCCGTCTACCACCAGGACGGCGCCAGGGCCGACGGCTCGCAGTTCGACCAGCTGTTCGCGCCCGACCAGGTTTTCCATATCGGCAAGCTGGAAGTACGCGCCCTGCACGTGCCCGGCCACACGCCGGCCGACCTGGCGTACCAGATCGGCGACGCCGTCTTCGTCGGCGACACCCTGTTCATGCCGGACGTAGGCTCGGCCCGCTGCGATTTTCCCGGCGGCTCGGCCTCCCTCTTGTACCGCTCCGCGCAACGCCTGCTGTCGCTGCCGCCGCAAACACGGCTGTTCATGTGCCACGACTACCCGCCCAACGGCCGCGAGGCGCGCTGGGAAGTGACGGTGGCCGAACAACGGGCCGGCAACATCCACCTGCGCGACGGCATCACGGAAGAACAATTCGTGGCCATGCGCACCAGCCGCGACGCCACCCTCGACATGCCGACCTTGATCCTGCCCGCCATCCAGGTCAACATCAATGCAGGCAAGCTGCCCGAGCCGGAAGACAACGGCGTGCGCTACCTCAAAATACCGCTGAACGCGATCTGATTGGCCATGTAGTCCTTCCCGCTCACATGGCGTCAAACGCAATAACACAATGCAAATGATGCGTCTTCCGCCATATCAAATCCCTCAGTACCATGTGGTGACCCTATTCGAGGATCCACCACGCCATGCAAGCACCTTCAAAACCCAGTCCACCCGACCAGCAGGCCACAGAAGCCGGTAGCGCCATGCGCCCCGTGCGCGGCGCGCTTGCCAGCCTGTCCCTGGCCATGCTGCTGCCCGCGCTGGGTACCAGTATCGCCAACGTGGGCTTGCCCGACATGGCCAGGGCCCTGCACGCGCCGTTCCAGGATGTGCAATGGATCGTGCTGGCCTATCTGCTGGCCATCACCGCGCTGATCGTCAGCGTGGGCCGCCTTGGCGACATGGTCGGCCGGCGCCGCCTGCTGCTGGCCGGCATTGCGCTGTTTGCCGTCGCTTCCATCCTGTGCGCCCTGGCGCCCACCTTGTGGCTGCTGGTTGCCGCGCGCGCCCTGCAGGGCCTGGGCGCGTCCGTCATGATGGCGCTGACCATGGCCTTTGTCGGCAGCACCGTGCCCAAGGCCAGAACGGGCAGCGCCATGGGCCTGCTCGGCACCATGTCGGCCGTCGGCACCACGCTTGGCCCCGCGCTGGGCGGCCTGCTGATCGCGCACTTCGGCTGGCAAGCCATTTTCCTCGTCAACGTGCCGCTGGCCGGCGTGGCGCTGCTGATGGCCTGGCGCTTCCTGCCGGCCGACCAGCGCGGCGCCAACGCCAAGCGTCCCGTCTTCGACCACCGCGGCACCGTGCTGCTGGCCCTGACCTTGTGCGCCTATGCGCTGGCGATGACCGTGGGCCGCGGCCATTTCGGCGCGCGCAACGTGGCGCTGCTGCTGGCCGCCTGCGTTGGCGCCATCCTGTTTGTCCGGGTCGAACTGAAGGCGCCGGCGCCGCTGATCCGCCTGGCCATGCTGCGCGCGCCCGTGCTCAGCGCCGGCCTGGCGACCAGCATGCTGGTCTCGACGGTGATGATGTCCACCCTGGTGGTCGGCCCCTTCTACCTGGCGCGCGGCCTGGGCCTGGGCACGGCCGTCACCGGCATGGTGCTGGCGGCCGGGCCGCTGGTGGCGGCGTTCTGCGGCGTGCCGTCCGGCTGGCTGGTGGACCGCTACGGCGCGCAGCGCATGGGCGGCGCGGGCCTGTGCGGCGCGGCCTTCGCCTGCCTGGCGCTGGCCCTGCTGCCCGCCAGCCTGGGCATTGCCGGCTACGTCGTCCCGATCATGCTGCTGACGGCCAGCTATGCGCTGTTCCAGGCAGCCAACAATACGGCCGTGATGGTCGATATCGTTCCCGAGCAGCGCGGCGTCATCTCCGGCATGCTCAATCTGTCGCGCAATCTGGGCCTCGTCACGGGCGCCTCCGTGATGGGCGCCGTCTTCGCTGCCGGCACCAGCGATATCGCCAGTGCTCCGCCAGCCGCCATGATCGGCGGCATGCACGCCACCTTTGCCGTCGCCAGCGCGCTGGTGCTCGCCGCGCTGGCCATTTTCGCGCTCGGCCGCGCCCTGGCCAAGCCACCCACGCCTTCTGGAGACCCCGCATGATGCGCCCCCGTCCGATCCCGTCCCTGCCCGTCCCGCTGTTACTGCTGCTGGCCCTGGCCTGCGGCGCCACGTTATCCGGCTGCGGCCGTTCCCAGGCCGCGCCTGGCGGCCCGCCACCCAAGGCCACCGTGTCCGTGGCCCTGCCCGAAACGTCGATGGTGCAGGCGACCCTCGACTACACGGGCCGCATCGAACCGTCGCAGCGCGTGGAAGTGCGCTCGCGCGTTTCCGGCTATTTGCAGCAGATCGCCTTTCGCGACGGCCAGCAGGTCAAGGCCGGCGATGCGCTGTTCGTCATCGACCCGCGCCCCTTCGCGGCGGCGCGCGACCGTGCCCGGGCCGGCCTGGCCCAGGCCAATGCACGCAGCAAGCTGGCCACGGCCCAGTTCGAGCGCAGCAGCCGGCTGCAGCAAACGGGCGCAGCCAGCACCGAGGAGCTGGAACGGGCGCGCGGCGAACTGGAAGGCGCGCAGGCGGCCGTCATGCTGAGCCAGGCGGAACTGCGCAGCGCCGAACTGGAACTGTCTTTTACCACCATGCGCGCGCCCATCGCCGGCACCGTGTCGGACCGCCGCGTCGATGTCGGCAACTACGTGGCCGGCGGCGCGGCGCAAAGCGGCGTGCTGACCACCATCGTCGCGCACAGCCCCGTGCGCGCCATGGTCGACCTGTCGGAAGCGGATTTCCAGCGCCTGCGCCAGCAAAGCAAACTGCCATCGAAGGTGCAACTGGCATTCGACGGCGGCGGCCCCGCGCAGGATGCCAGCGTCGACTTTGTCGACAACGAAATCAGCGCCCGCTCGGGCACCGTGCGCCTGCGCGCCAGCCTGGCCAACGCCGACCGCGCCATCATGCCGGGCAGCTTTGCGCGCGTGCGCATCCCCGTCGGCGCGGCGCAGGAGCGCCTGCTGGTGCCCGACGCCGCCATACTCAGCGACCAGAACAAAAAGATGGTGTTCGTCGTGGACGCGGCGGGCAAGGTGGCGCCGCGCAAACTGGAACTGGGCGGCCTGCGGGGCGACAAGCAGATCGTGCTGTCCGGCCTCGGACCGCACGATAAAGTCATCGTCTCCGGCGCGGCCAAGGTGCGCCCGGGCGACCAGGTGCTGGTGGCCGCCCCGCGCGCCAACGGCGCATAAGGAGAGAGCATGCGTTTTTCCCGATTTTTCATCCGCCGCCCCGTGTTTGCCATCGTGCTGTCCATCCTCATCACCCTGGTGGGCGCGGTGTCGGCCATGCGCCTGCCGATCTCGGAGTTTCCCGAGATCGTGCCGCCCACGGTAACCGTGAAGGCCAGCTATCCTGGCGCCTCGGCGCAGGAAATCGCCGATACCGTCGCCGCGCCGATCGAACAGGAAATCAACGGCGTCGACGGCATGCTGTACCTGTCCTCGCAATCGGTGGGCGACGGCAAGCTGACCATCAGCGTGGTGTTCAAGGCGGGCACCAACGTCGAACAGGCCCAGTCGCTGGTGCAGAACCGCGTGGCGGTGGCCGAAGCGCGCCTGCCCGATGCCGTGCGGCGCCTGGGGCTGGCCGTCAAGAAGGCATCGCCCGACCAGCTGATGGTGGTGCTGTTCGATTCGCCCAAAGGCACGCGCGACCAGCAGTACATTTCCAACTTCATCGGCACGGCCATCAAGGACAAGCTGGCCCGCGTCGAAGGCGTGGGCGACATCTACACGCGCGGCGCGCGCGACTTCTCGATGCGCATCTGGCTCGACCCGGCGCGCGTGGCCTCGCTGGGGTTGACGGCGCCGGAAGTGATCGCGGCCGTGCGGCAGGCCAATTCCCAGGTCGCCGCCGGCGTATTGAACCAGCCGCCCGGCGGCAGCGACGGCGCCTTCCAGGTACAGGTGCAGGCGCAAAGCCGCCTGCGCGACGTGGCCGAATTCGAAGCCATCGTCGTGGCCGCCCATGCCGGCGGCGGCGTGGTGCGCCTGCGCGACGTGGCGCGCGTCGAGATGGGCGCGCAGGATTACACGGAAAGCGGCTTCGTCGACAAGCGCACGGCCATCGCGCTGAGCATCAGCCTGCTGCCCGGCTCGAACGCGCTGGCCACGGGCGACCGCGTGCTGGACCTGCTGGCCAGGATGGAAGCCGACTTCCCGCAGGACGTCGCCTACCACAGCTATTACAACCCGACTGAATTCATCCGCTCCTCGATCGACAAGGTGCGCGACACCATCTTCGAAGCGGCCCTGCTGGTGTGCCTGGCCATGCTGCTGTTCCTCGGCTCGTGGCGCGCGGCCATCATTCCCATCCTGGCCATTCCCGTGTCCCTGGTCGGCACCTTCAGCGTGCTGGCGGCGATGGGCTATAGCCTCAATACCCTGTCATTGTTCGGCCTGGTGCTGGCCATCGGCATCGTCGTCGATGACGCCATCGTGGTGGTGGAAAACGTCGAGCGGCACATGGAGGACGGCATGAGTCCCGTCGCCGCGGCGCAGCGCAGCATGGACGAAGTGGGCTTTGCCCTGGTCGCCATCGCGCTGGTGCTGGTGGCGGTCTTCGTGCCGACGGCCTTCATCGACGGCATCTCCGGCATGTTCTACCGCCAGTTCGCCGTCACCATCGCCGCCTCCACCGTGATCTCGGCGCTGGTGTCGCTGACGCTGTCGCCGGCCCTGGCCGCGCTGCTGCTCAAGCCGCAGCACGATGCCAACAGCCCGGGCGCGCGCTGGATGCGCATTTTCAACCGTGGCTTTTCGCGCCTGACGGGCGGCTACGTGCGGCTGACGGGGCGCATCCTCTCGCGGCGCTGGCTGATGCTGCCCGTGTACCTGCTGCTGGCGGGCCTGACCCTGTGGCGCCTGGACGCGACGCCGCGCGGTTTCGTGCCGCAGCTGGACCGCGGCTACGCCATCGTCTCGATCCAGCTGCCGGCCGGTTCGACCCTGGCGCGCACCAGCGAAGTGGTGCAGGACGCCACGGCCCGCCTGTTGAGCCACCCCGGCGTGGCCCACACGGCCGCCTTCGTCGGCACGGATGGCGCCACGTTTACGTCCGCGCCCAACACGGCCGTCATCTTCACCATGTTCAAGGACTTCGGCGCGCGCGCCAGCGATGGCCTGGACGGCCCGGCCATGCTGGGCGCCATGCGCGCCAGGCTGGCGCCCATCAGCGCGGCGCGCGTGATGGTGATACCGCCACCGTCCGTGCGCGGCATCGGCACGGGCGGCGGCTTCAAGCTGATGCTGCGCGACACGGGCGGCCAGGGACCGCAAGCCTTGCAGGCGGCCGCGCGCGCCATCGTCGAGGAAGCGGGCAAGCTGCCCTCGGTAACGGGCGCCTTCACGCCGTTCAACGCCATGAGTCCGCAGATCAAGGTTGAACTGGACCGCACCAAGGCCGAATACCTGGGCGTGCCGCTGCTGCGCCTCAACGAGACCCTGCAAAGCTACATGGCGCCCGTGTTCGTCAACGACATGAACCTGATGGGCCGGGTGTGGCGCGTCACCGCCCAGGCGGACGCGCCCTACCGGCGCAGCGTGGCCGACCTGGCAGCCCTGAAGACGCGCACCGCCAACGGCGACATGGTCCCGCTGGGCAGCGTGGCCGCCTTCAGCGAAGGCACGGCGCCATTCCGCGTGCCGCGCTACAACCTGTATCCCGCGGCCGAAATCCAGGGCAGCACCAAGGCTGGCTACTCGACGGGGCAAACCATCGCCGCGATGGAAGAACTGCTCAAGGCGCGCCTGCCGGACGGCTTCGACTACGAGTGGACAGAACTGGCGCTGCAGGAAAAGCACGCGGGCGGCAGCACCGGCATGGTGCTGGGCCTGGCCGTGCTGCTCGTATATTTGCTGCTGGCAGCTTTGTTTGAAAGCTGGCTGCTGCCCCTGTCCGTCGTGCTGATCGTGCCCAGCTGCGTGCTGGCCACGCTGGTCGGCGTGTCGTGGCGCGGCCTGGACAACAACGTGCTGACGCAGATCAGCATCGTGGTGCTGATCGGCCTGGCCGCCAAGAATGCCATCCTGATCGTCGAATTCGCGCGCCAGGCGATGGCGGCCGGCGCCGATGCGCGCGAGGCGGCCATCGCCGCCGCCCGCACGCGCCTGCGGCCCATCCTCATGACGTCGCTGGCCTTTTTGCTGGGCGCGATACCGCTGATGCTGTCTTCCGGCGCGGGCGCGGAAATGCGCCAGTCGATGGGCACGGCCGTCTTCGCCGGCATGCTGGGCGTGACCGTGTCCGGCCTGTTGTTTACACCGTTGTTTTTCACCTTGCTGAGCCGGCGCCGCGCGGCGCCCGCCGTACGCACGGCCGCGCTGGGAGAAGCCGCATGAGCCGCATGAGCTGCATGACTAACTTGAACACGCGCCGCGCGGCGCCTTTGCTGGCGGCCACGCTGCTGGCCCTGGCCGGCTGCAGCGTCGGCACGCCCACGGCGACGCGGGCGCTCGATACTGCGCGGCTGCCGGTCCTGCCCTCGGCCGCCGGCGCACCGGAGCTGCAGGCCGGCGCGCCGCCAGCGCTGTGGTGGCAAGCACTGGGCGACGCCAGGCTGGAGCAATTAGTGCAACGCGCCTGGCACGACAATGACGACGTGCGCATCGCCGCCGCGCGCCTGGCCAGCGCCAGCGAATTTGTGCAAGCGGCGCGCGGCGCCCGCCTGCCGGCGGCGGACCTCGATGTCCAGGCCGGGCGCGCGCGTCTGGCGGCGATCGGGAGCCGCGACGGCCAGCCGCACATCGCCTCGCCGGTGCAGTGGAACGCCGCCTTCAGCTGGGAACTCGACCTGTTCGGCCGCGTGCGCCACAGCATCGCCGCGGCCGAGGCCACGGCGGACGAACGCGCCGCCGTGCGCGCCGACGTGCGGCGCCTGATCCTGGCGCAGGTGGTGGACGCCTACCTGACGCTGCGCGGCGCGCAGCAGATGCGCGCCAGCCTGGAAGAACAATTAGCCAACCAGTCCGGCACCTTGCGGCTGGTGCGAGAGCGCGAAAGCGCGGGCCGCGCCGCGCCGGCCGAACGCATGCGCGCCGAGGCGCAAATGCGCCTGGCCAGCGCCCGCCTGCCCAGCCTGAACTTTGATGAGCGCGCGGCGCGCAACCGCCTGGCGACCCTCACGGGGCAGCGGCTCGATGCGCCGGAACTGGCGGC